>JAGVUD010000159.1 GCA_019136435.1 Armatimonadota bacterium
ACCCGAAGATGCAGATTCGGACGGTGAAGGATTTGCTGGAAGAGCCCCGCAACCCCTTCGAGGTTCCCGACACCTACCGCGTCGAGAAGTCGCAGGGCGTCGGGAAGAAGGAGCCGGACGCGCAGATGGGGATGGAGTTGGAGTAGAGGGAGCGAGGATTGCCAATATGAAAGCCACGCTGTTTAAGGAAGTCGGATACACGCTGAACAAGCTACTTCAGGATATCGAAGCGGGTGAGATAGGCCTGCCGGATATTCAGCGGCCATTTATCTGGAAGCCGGCGCGAGTTCGGGACCTGTTCGACTCGATGTACAAAGGCTTTCCCGTCGGCTATTTGCTCTTCTGGGCCAATGGCGGAGGAAACGGGCACAGGCAGATCGGAGTTGGCGCGAAGCAGGTGGTACCCCGCTTGCTCATCGTGGACGGCCAGCAGAGGCTCACTTCCCTGTACGCTGTCCTCAAGGACAAGCCGGTGCTGCGCGACGACTACACACAGCTTCCCATCGCAATCGCCTTCCGCCCGCGCGATGAGAAGTTCGAGGTCACGGATGCGGCTATACGCAAAGACCCCGAGTTCATCGCCGACATATCCATCCTGTGGCGCGAGGGTGTTTCCGAGTACCACTTTATCACCGAGTTCATACAGAACCTGCGCCGCCACAGGGAGGTTGACAAAGAAGATGAGGGCCGCCTAGCTGCAAACATAGATCGCCTCTACGATATCCAGAATTACCCATTCACCGCGTTGGAGCTCTCCTCGACAGTGGACGAAGAACAGGTTTCCGATGTTTTCGTGAGGATCAACAGCCAGGGCGTCACTCTGAATCAGGCCGACTTCATACTCACTTTGATGTCTGTGTTCTGGGATGAGGGCAGGATGCAGTTGGAGCAGTTCTGCCGTGCTGCGCGCCATCCGTCCGTGCAGGGCAGCTCGCCGTTCAACCACTTCATCCTCCCTAGCCCTGACCAGTTGCTCAGGGTGTCCATGGCCCTTGGCTTCCGGCGGGCACGTCTTGAGCACGTGTATTCAGTGCTGCGAGGCAAGGATATGGAAACCGGTGTTTTTTCCGCCGACCGTCGAGTGCAGCAGTTCGCCACCTTCATACCCGCCCAGTCCTATGCGCTCGACAACGTCAACTGGCATGAGTTCTTCAAGTGTTTGCTACGTGCCGGCTATCGCGGAAGCTCGATGGTGAATTCCCAGGTGGCGCTTCTTTACAGCTATGCGCTTTATCTTATCGGCAAGCGGGACCATGGCGTAGCCCCCGAATCGTTGCGGGAGATCATTGCCCGGTGGTTTTTTATGTCCGCGCTGACACAGCGATACACGACCTCGCCTGAGACCGCGATGGAGGCTGACCTCGCCCGCCTGCGACAGGCCCACACATCAACGGATTTCGTGGCGATCCTGGACGGGATCGTGTGCGACACCTTCACAGACGACTTCTGGGGCATTACGTTGCCCAACCAGCTTGCGACGTCCGCAGCACGCAGTCCCGCGCTGTTCGCTTACTTCGCCGCCCTTAATCTTCTCGAAGCAAAGGTGCTGTTCTCCAAGCTGAAGGTCTCGGAGCTTCTCGACCCGTCTGTGAGATCGGACAAGGCCGCCTTAGAGCGCCACCATCTCTTCGCCCGCGGTTACCTCCGCTCAATTGGGATTACGGACCTCCGGGAGGTGAACCAGATAGCCAACTATGCCATGGTTGAGTGGGCGGACAATATTGAGATCTCTGACCAGCCCCCGTCCGTGTACGTGCCAAAGCACGAGGCTGGCCAGACCCCTGAGGATCTGGCGCAGATGCGATACTGGCATGCTCTCCCGGTCGGTTGGCAAGAAATGGCCTACTCCGAGTTCCTTGCCTCACGGCGACGGCTAATGGCTCAGGTCATCCGGGACGGGTTCGCTCGTTTGCAGCGGGCCTCGTGAGCGGTTTTTTGATGCTTGATCCTTCAGGAGTGACAAGGAGCCGACGCCTGCCTGTCGCCCCGTCGTGATTCCCGAAGCCGCAGCATTCCGGGCGTCACGCGGCGGGCATTGGGATGCCTGCGAGGCGAAGCGCGGGGTGGTGCTTGCCATTCCCGCCGGATCAACTACTCCGACAAGCTGGTGAAGGTGTACGGCGAACCGTCGGGCTGATGCCGGCGGGGGCGCGGCGTCTGCGAGGGACCCCCGGATGGATTCCGGACCGAGTCCGGAATGACGTGATGCGCGGCGCTGGCGCAACAGGCACGTCTGGCTGAGCTTGATTCAGGGCCCACGGACCGGAAAGGGATTTCTCCCTGCGGTCGAAATGACATGGAATTCGAGGGGCGGAGGAAAGCGGAAGCTGCGCTTCCGCACTCCAAACACGTGTATGTTAAGCCGGGACGCAGCGCCCGTGCTCTGGTTGACGCGCATCGGGCATGACGGCTATAATACGAAGGTTTTCTGTGCGGGCGGCGCAGTATGGCTCGATCGTTCAGTCGTGCCGCAGGCCGGGGCGCCACGGTCTGCGAGAATGTCTTAAGCTGGCTGCCGGACAAGCCCTGTGAGACTCGCAGGGCTTTTCTGTGGAACCAGAAAGAGAGGACCTGCTTTGCTAAATGGTTTGAAGAAGTTGCTGGGGGCCTTGCCTCTGGCCGTTGCGGGGGTCGCGATGGCGAGCCCGGTCAGGGCGGCAGAGGCGATTGACCTCCCACCGTTCGGGCAAGCCGAGAACACGATTCTGCTAATCGTTCTCGCGTGCGCCATTTTTGCCATCCTGTTCGGTGTCTGGCTGCGAGCGCAGACTCTGCGGCGCAGTCCGGGCAGCGCGGAGATGCAGGAGGTCGGCGGCGCGATTCAGTCGGGAGCGTATGCGTATCTCGCGAAGCAGATCAAGACGATGCTCTTCTTCGTCATCGGCATCACCATCGGCCTGTATCTGATGTATCGCCCGATCTACGCCGACGATCCCGCGCTGGCGTTCGGCATCGCGGCGGCGTTCTTCCTGGGCGTTATGGCATCGTACTGCGCGGGGCTCGTCGGCATGGATATGGCCGTCAAGGGCAATATGCGCACCGCCAACCAGGCGCTTAGCACCTTCAAGGGCGCCCTCGAGACAGCCTTCCGCGCCGGCGGCGTTTCGGGCATGTTCACGGTCGGTCTCGGACTTCTCGGCGCGATCATCATCTTCTTCATCTTCAAGCAGGATGCAATGAAGGTGCTGGTCGGCTTCGGGTTCGGCGGATCGCTCGCAGCGCTGTTTATGCGCGTGGGCGGCGGCATCTTCACGAAAGCCGCGGACGTCGGCGCCGACCTGGTCGGCAAGGTCGAGGCAGGCATTCCCGAGGACGACCCGCGCAATGCGGCGGTCATCGCTGACAACGTTGGCGACAACGTCGGCGACTGCGCCGGTATGGCGGCGGACGTCTTCGAGAGCTACGAGGTTACGCTGGTTGCGGCCATCATCCTGGGCGCCGCCACAGCCCCGCTGTTCGTCGCGAACCCCGCGCTCGTGATGAAGCTCATCATGTTCGCGCTCCTCATCCGGGGAATCGGTGTCGTCGCTTCGGCGCTCGGCATTCTGGCCGTGCGAGGCGCGGACCGCGTGGACCTCGACCCGATGAAGCCGATCAACACAGGCTTCTGGGCCTCCGCCGCGGTTTCGATCCTCGGCTTCTTCCTGCTTTCGTTCTTCTACATGAACGACATCGTCGTCACGAACGCCGAAGGCAGGAGCGTGCCGGTTGACTGGTGGAGATTCTTCATCGCCACCACCTTCGGCATCATTCTGGCCAGCCTCATCGAGAAGCTGACTGAGTACTTCACCTCCACCGAGAAGCGTCCGGTCACCGAGATCGCGTTCCAGTCCCGCACGGGCCCGGCGACGATGATTATTTCCGGCTTTGCGGTCGGCCTCGAGTCGAGCGTTTGGGGCGTCGTCTCCATCTGCATCGCGCTGCTGGCGCCGCTGTTCATCTTCCCGCCGGCGATGTTCGGCTCTACGGTGCTCTCCTTCTACGGCATCGCCCTCACCGGTCTCGGACTTCTGACGACCACCGGCTTCATCCTTGCCATGGATACGTTCGGGCCGATTTCGGACAACGCGAACGGCATCTTCGAGATGAGCGGCGCGCTGGAGACCGAAGAGGCGAAGAAGCCCTCGGCCAGCGGTCTCACGGGCGACCGCATCGTGCACAGGCTGGACGCTGTCGGCAATACGACCAAGGCCCTCACAAAGGGATTTGCGATCGCCACCGCCGTAATCGCGGCGGTATCGCTCTTCCACTCGTTTGTGGAGGACGCTCAGCTCTACGGCGCGCATGTTGCGCAGAAGGGCCTGCCGATTGACGTTCCGGAGATCTTCATCGGCCTGCTCATCGGCGGCGCCGCTCCGTATCTGTTCTCGGCATTCTCGATCAACGCTGTGGGCCGCGCGGCCTTCGAGCTGATCGAGGAAGTCCGGCGTCAGTTCCGCGAGCATCCCGGCATCATGGACTACACCGAGAAGCCCGACTACGCGCGCTGCGTCGAGATATCAACCACGGCCGCGCAGAAGGAACTCCTCAGCCCCGGCATTCTGGCGATCGCTCTTCCGGTGTTCGTCGGCTTCGGCATGGGATTCTCGGACCCCACGGCCGGCGCTCAGGCGCTGGGCGGCTATCTCGCGGGCGCGATCGTTTCGGGCCAGTTGCTCGCTGTTATGCTGTCCAACTCGGGCGGCGCGTGGGACAACGCGAAGAAGAAGATCGAGGACGGTCTGTTCGGCGGCAAGGGGACCGATGCCCATAAGGCAGGCGTCATTTGCGACACGGTCGGCGACCCGTTCAAGGACACCGCCGGACCGGCGCTGAACCCGCTGATCAAGGTTATGAACCTTGTCGCGCTTCTGATTGCCCCCATCGTGATTCAGGACATCTCGTTTGGCGCGCGCCTGGCGATTGTGCTGGTATCGCTGGCGCTCCTGGTTATGGCGGTGCTGTTCAGCAAGCGCGGCGGCGTCTCGAAGGAAGACATCGAGTCGTCCTCGCAGGAAGCCCTGGCGAAGCTGCGCGGACACTAGCCTGAACGCACACGCGTGAGATTCCGGGCGGCCCGCCTCACCTCGAGGCGGGCCGCATTGGCATTCTGCCGGAGTGCGGACCTACAGGCAGCAACGCATAATACTCGGGGGGCGCGGCCAGATGAAGACGCGTCCCACCATCGGGAAAGAAGGTGCGAGCCGTGAACATTCGCGGGATTGACTTCGTGGCGTATCTGGTCAGCGACCTCGACCGCGCGGTAGACTTCTACCAGAACACGCTGGGACTGAAGCTCGACTCGAAGTTCGAGAACGTGTACGCCGAGTTCGATGTCGCGGGGACGGCGTTCGGACTGTACAAAGAGGGCGAAGGGCCCGCGCATCCGTACGGCATGGTGGCGTTCAACGTGCCCAGCCTGGCGGAAGCGGTGGCGGAACTAAAGGCCGGGGGCATTGAATGCGTGGCCGTCGAGGACTCACCCGTATGCCGCATGGGGTTCTTTACAGATCCCGATGGCAACGAGTTTATGCTCCACGAAAAGCCGAAGGCCGAATAGCGTCAGCTTCAGCCGCGCAGTCTGACAGACCGAAGCCGCAGGCTGTTTGTGAGCACGGACACGGAACTCATCGCCATCGCCAACGCGGCGACCATCGGGCTGAGGAGCCATCCCGTGAATGGATAGAGCGCGCCCGCGGCGACAGGGATGCCGATCGCGTTGTAGACGAAGGCGAAGAACAGGTTCTGGCGGATAACAGCGAGCGTCGCTCGTGACAGCCGGATCGCCTCGACCACGCCGATCAGACCGGCGCCGATGAGCGTGATGCTCGACGCTTCGAGCGCCACATCCGCCCCGGCGCCGATTGCGATGCCGACATCCGCCTGAGCCAGGGCCGGGGCGTCGTTCACGCCGTCGCCCACCATGGCTACGACCTGGCCCTTCTGCTGCAGCGCCTTCACTTCGCGCGCCTTGCCGCCCGGGGCGACCTCGGCCAGTACATCGTCTATGCCCACTGCCTGCGCGATGCGCGCGGCGGCGGCGTGGTTGTCTCCGGTTATCATCAGCACGCGCAGACCCATGCTCCTGAGCGCGGCCACCGCTTCGCGCGCGTCCGGCCTTGGCGAATCGCTGACCGCAATCACGCCCTCCATCCGTCCGTCCGCGGCGACGAGCACGGGCGTCTTGCCTTCGCTCGAGAGGCGCTGGAGGTGCGCCGAGACGCCCGCGATGTCCACGCCCGACTGCTCCATCAGGCGGGGGTTTCCGGCCAGCACTCTGCGGGATCCGACCTTCGCGCTCACCCCGAATCCCGTGTGCGCGTGGAAGTCTTCAGGGTCGTCGAGCTCGATGCCGCGGGCCTGCGCCTCGGCCACAATGGCCTCTCCGATCGGATGCTCCGAGCGGCGCTCGGCTGAGGCGGCAAGCCGCAGAATCTCGCTCTCCCCCGAAGCTGCGGGGATGATATCCGTCACCTCGATCTGCCCCGTGGTGACCGTGCCTGTCTTGTCCAGAACGACGGCGCCAATGCGTCCGGCGCGCTCGAGGCTCTCGCCTCCCTTGATAAGAATGCCGTGCGAAGCTCCCCGGCCGCTGGCGACCATGATGGCGGCCGGCGTCGCAAGCCCCAGAGCGCACGGGCAGGCGATGATCAGAACCGAGACAGCGGCGACGAGAGCGGAGGCAAGGCGCGTCTCCTCCGGGCCAAAGGCGAGCCACGCCGCGAACGTGAGGGCGGCGATGGCGATGACCACGGGCACAAAGTAGCTGCTGATGGTGTCGGCGAGACGCTGGATGGGCGCTTTCTCGGACTGCGACTGGCGCACGATCTCGATGATCTGCTGAAGCGCCGTCTCCTTCCCCACCCTGTCGGCCCGCATGGTGAACGAGCCGGACGCGTTCAGGACGCCGCCCAGCACAGTGTCCCCCACGCCTCGTTCCACCGGAACGGACTCGCCCGTCATCAGCGATTCGTCGAGAGAACTGGCGCCCTCGACGATCACGCCGTCCACGGGCGCTTTCTCGCCGGGCCGAACGATGACGAGATCGCCGCCGACCACGTCTTCGACGGGGATGTCCGTTTCGCGACCGTTGCGGATGACGCGCGCGCTCTTCGGCTGAAGCTCCATCAGAGATCGGATCGCCAGCGACGCGCGCCCACGCGCCCGCGCCTCGAGCATACGCCCGAAAAGAATGAGCGTTGTGATGACGGCGGCAGTCTCGAAATAGGTGTGCGAACCGTGACTGAGCGACCCCGGCAACCGCGGCAGAAGCGTGACGGAGGCGCTGTAGAGATACGCGGCAAGGGTCCCCGTGGCGATCAGCGTGTTCATGTCCGCCGTTCGCCGCCGCGCGGACGCCGCCGCCCCCGAGAAGAACTCGCGGCCGCACCAGAACACGACCGCCGTGGTGAGTGCGAACGAGATCCATCGCCCGGGTTGCCACGACATGAAGCCCATCTCGAGAACGGCCACTGGAACCGTGAGCGCAAGCGCCAGCCAGAAGCGCCGCGCGTGCGGGTCGTCTTCCGCGGCTTGATTAGCTGCCGCCTCCGGCGCCCCGGCAAGGGCAGCCTGGTACCCCGCCGAGACTACCGCGCCGACGAGCGCGGCGGCATCCACCGATTGAGTGTCGTAGTGTACGCGGGCCTCGCGGGTTGCGAGGTTGACGGAGGCGTCTGAGACTCCGGGCAGCGCAAGGAGAGCCTTCTCGACCGACCGGACGCAGGAGGCGCAGTGCATCCCTTCGATGGTGAGGTCGCAGACGGCGTTGGCCGCATCGGCACGGGCGTCATCGCGGCATGCGCGCGCCTTGCCGCCCAGAAACGCCGAGGGGTCTTTTGCGAACGCCCGCTGGCATCCGGGAGCACAGAAGTAGTAGGTGACGCCATCGTGCTCGGACGATGCCGCCGCCGTGTCCGGATTCACCTTCATTCCGCAGACCGGGTCAACTGCCACAGGTTACCTCCTGCCGGTGTTAACGCCGGGAAAGCCCGCGGAGTGCCCCGGCTCAGCCGGGAGTGATTCCGGCTATCTCCTCGAAGACCTTGCTGACGGCCGAGTAGTCCTCGTGGCCGAACCCGCTCGCGCTTGCGGCGGCGAACATCTGCCTGATGACAGCGATGACGGGCATCTGCACGCCGGCCTCCTCCGCCGAGTCGAGCGCCAGCGTGATGTCCTTGACGATGTTGTCCACGAAGAAGTTGGCCGCCCAGTTGCGGTCCAGAATCTGGCGGCCCTTGCTCTGATACATCGGGCTGGCGAGGTTGCTGGACTGGATGACATCCAGAAACAGCTCGGGATCCACCCCGAGCTTCGCGCCGTAGGCGAGCGACTGCGACAGCGCGCAGATCATGCCGGCGATCATCATGTTGCAGGCGAGCTTCAGCGCCGCCGCGCGGCCGGGCTCGTCGAAGCGCCACACGCGGCGCGCGAGGACTCCGAGCACGGGATCCAGCACATCAACGGCATGCTGGGAGCCTGAAGCAAACACGAGAAGAGACCCCTCGGCTATCTGCCGCTTGCTACCGAGAACGGGCGCGTGAACGAACATGCGGCCCGCCGCGGCGTATGTGGAGGCAAGCTCTTCGGCAAGACCGGGGGAAATCGTGCTCGTGTCGCACAGGACGGCATCGGCGGGCATGTGTCCCGGCAGCGGGAGCAGCACTTCGCGCAGGGCGGCGTCATCCTTAAGGCTCGACAGCACGATCTGAGCGCCGGACACCGCTTCGGATGGCGTGGCAGCCAGAGCGGCGCCCTTCGTAACGAGCGGGTCGGCTTTTGAACTGCTCCTGTTCCATGCGGTGACATCGAAGCCCGAGAACAGCATCCTGTCCGCCAGAGCGAAGCCCATCGTACCCGTGCCAATGACCGATATCTTCATACGCGTCTGTCTCCCGGGGCCGGGGTGTGCGAAGCGTCCGGCCGCAAGCCTGTTATAGCCGAATGCCCGCGCCAGTGAACACAGGCGCACGATGGAGACGACCGGCGGCTAGCGCACGACGATGTCGGACGCGTTGCGCGGACGCAGTGCCGGGGCGGGCTGGCCTCCCACAACATTACGCGTGCTGACGCCGGTGACGGTCACGAAGCTGCCCTCAACGGGCGGAGTAATGCCGCGGATCAGAACACGAATGCCTTCGTGCCCGGACAGGTCGCGCGCACCCGAGCCGTCGTCGATGTAGAAGATGCCCGAACCGATATATGTGACGCGCCCCGCAACTGTGACCAGAAGGCCGCTGTTGTACAGCCCTGCCGCGTCCGGCGCGCCTCCCGCCACGGAACCGCCAACGGAGGAGCCGCGCAGAATCAGCGGATCCGGAACTGCGCTCCCCGAGAAGATGCTGTCCAGCCCGGAAGCGGCGACCCAGCGTTCGCCTGCGGCCGTGCCCATCGTGCCGTACACCGTGAGCCTCATGCCCCCCGTCACCGCCGCCGCCGAGAGAACCCTGATGCCCGCCGCCCGCGAGAGGTCTTCCAGATAGAACGATTCGGGGAAGCTGGCGGTGACGATCCCCGACGCCAGCAGCACCGGCCATCCGTCCGGAGTCTGATTGGCGGCGGCGCAGGAGGCGGCATCTGCATAGATGGCGGCATCGTCGAAGCAGTTGATGTGCCACTCGCCCTCGCAAGGCTGGCGGTGCTGCAGGAAGACCGTGAGAACCGGGCGCGCCGCCGTCACGGTAATGGATAGCTTCTGCCAGGACGCGTTGCTCTCGGTGAACGGCGACCAGACGATGGATACGGCGTCGGGGTCTGTTCCGCCGAGGGGATCGGCGCCGAGGCGGTTCCCGACCAGTCCCTCCGGGACACCCGAGCGGAATGTTCGCGACCAGACCTCGATCGTGTACTTGCGTCCACGAGTCACGGCGACCTGCTGATATACCCCGCCATTCTTGCAGTCCCAGTTGGTGGCCGTTCCGAGGAAGCACGAGCCGCCGTGCGCCGAGATGTTCGCGAACCAGCTTCCCGACTGCACGCCGTCCACCTGTCCCCACGACGCCCAGCCCGTCAGGTCGCCCGTCTCGAAGCCGGGGTTCTGGATGGCGGGAACGCCGGACGGCGCGCCCTCGAGCACGAAGTCTTCGGTCGCCGTGCCTTCGGCAACAATGGTGACGGCGCGCGGGGCGGACGGCACGAACCCGGTTCCTTCGGCGATGACCGTATACTGCCCGGCGGGAAGGGCGGGGAAATCGTACTCCCCCGCCGCGTTGACGGCGCACGAATGCGCGCCCGGGTTGGCCGTCACCCGTCCGCCCGCCACTGGCAGCCCGCTCTGGTCGCGGACCGTGCCATGCAGGCGTCCCAGGTCGGTGAAGACGAACTGCTCCACGAGAAAGCTGTCGCGATAGACGTGGGCGGCGGGCTTGAGGCTGTAACTCCCATCCGCGCGCAGAAAGCCGTAGTAGCGCTCGTTGATGGGACCCGCCCAGCCGTCCCACCAGTCACAGAGCGTCCACTGAACGAGCCCGCTGATGTCCTCGGCGGCGATGTCGCCCAGCCACTGCGCGAAAAGAGTGGCCTGATCCTGCTCGGTGGCCCCCGCCGAACCGTCCGCGTTGTGTCCGATCTCCTCGACATTGATGGGCTTCGAGGTGTGCGCCTTGAGCGACTGAATGGACTGGCGGAAGGTCTCGGTGGGATAGTTGCGCGGGTAGTAGTGATAGCAGACGAAGTCCACGAAAGACTCGAGCGTGCGCGTGCTCGCGGGCAGGTAGTTGTTGTAGTTGAAGATCAGCCCCACCGTGACGAGATGGTTGGGGTCTTTCAGCTTCAGCCGGTTTCGCATCCGGTAGAGCCAGTCAATGCGGCGCGCGCCCTCGGCTTCAGCGCCCGGCAGGCTCCAGCTCCAGTAGTAGTCGCTGATCCAGTCGGGCTCGTTCTTGATATCCCACGCGAACACGCCCGTATCGTCCTTCAGCGCTGCGCACAAGGCGTCTATCTGCGCGAAGTTGTTCGCCTCCTCGGCCGTCCCCGCCGCCGGATAGGCGTTGTAGCCGTCGAACAGGCTGATGATCGCCTTCTGCTTGTTTGCTTTGCAGATCTGGACGAACTCGACAACGGCGTTCACCGTGGCCTGTCCGGGGTGGCTGCCGCCGGCGATGAACGTGCGCACGGTGTTCGAGTTCAGGCCGCTCGCGATGGCAAGCTCGGCCTGGACCTCCGCCGGGTCCCACTCGCTGAAGATTGCCCACGGATGGCGCTGGGGGTAGTAGTTGAAGCCCTTGACCTTGAACGTTCGGCCGAGGTCGCTGGAAAGCGCGAAGTGGCTGCCCTGTACCCGGACGAATCCGTCGGCGGTGAACGCGGACGCACACCCGGGGGCCAGTAACGAAAACAGGACCATGCTCATAAGGACACCGCGCATTCTGCTGCCTCCACTCGGTTAGTATCCGGATTCCGCGCGATGCTGTCAACCGGCCGCGACGGCACGGGCCCATGCCTTACGCATCCACTGAGTCGCGCAGGGGTGCCGCGCGTCGCCAGAAGTTAACCGGCGCGAAACAGGCTCGTAACACCCCGCCAGTACAATCAGCGCATCACTGCCCGCCGCACGCGGGCCCCAGGGAGAAAACGATGCGCTTCACGGCTCTTCCGATATTGCTATGCTCCGCGCTGGCATGCGCCACCAACGTCCTGGCAACACCATCAACGCTTGTCTGGATACCCTCGACCGATATCCAGGCGTCAGGCACGACGCACATCGGATACGACACATACACGACGCCGGGATCTGGCGGCGGGAACTTCACCGACTACGGCGTGACCTGCGGCATCAACGGCAACGTCGAGATCGGCGCTGACTACTGGACGGGGACGAATGATCCCTGGGTGTTCAACGCGAAGGTCCGGCTCGCGCAGGAAACCGGCCATCAACCGGCCCTCGCCGCCGGAATCTACAACTTCGCCGGCAGCCAGGCAAGTGCCCAGAACGTTGCCTATGCCCTCGCGAGCAAATCCTTCCGCGGCACGATATTTACCGCCGGCTGCGCCCGAGGCCGCCGCGGCGCGCTCGGAAATGACCGCACAATGGTCTTGCTGGGCGTAGATCGCACGTGCGGCGACAGGTGGTGGGTGGGTGCGGACTACCAGAGCGGCAAGAGCGCGCTCGGCGCGCTCAGCCTTGGGGTCGCGTACAAGTTCGCGCCTAACGCATCGGCGATGGTTGGGTACGACTGGTACAACTCGGGCGGCATCGAGGACACGTTCAATGTGCAGGTGGACATCGACATGGTGACGTTCTAGCCAGCGGCAACGCAGGTGGAACGCCCGGGCCCTGTTGCTGAGAACGTCGCGCCGGAAGGCAAGCCCGGCTTGTGCCGATTGGTCTTGCGCGCACGGGACACTACCGGAAACTCAGCAGGCAGCGCCGCGTGCCCGCCGGGACGGTGAACACGAATCTGCCGCCCCCGGACTTCACGTTCAGTTGACCGTCGGGCTTGCCTGCGAGGTCTGCTGTCTGCACGTCGAGAGCGACGGCGCCGGAGTGCGCGGGGATGCTGACCTCGAACGCGTCGCTTCCCGGCAGAGGGGTGACCGTGAGCCGTTTGCCCGTGCCGGTCATACGGAAGGCGCCGTTGGTGGCGACCGGCCCGAAGTCGAGAATCTTGCGCGCGGTATTGAGCCGGGACGAAAGCGGGTCGTCCTCGGGCTGCCACGAGACTTCGCCGCCCTTCACCACCAGAAGCCCGGCCGCGGCGCGCTGCCTGCTGTCCACCCGCCCGCGCACGCTCGCTCGCGTGCCCGTCGCCGGGTCCCAGAACCCGAAGCGGATGGGATAGCCGCCATCCGCGGCGCCGGCCGGCACTGACACATCGAGCGTCTCTTCGAAGCTGCCGGGTTTGCTCCATTCGCCCCGGACTTCGCCGTCCGCCTGAAATGCGATCGTCTCAACCGGCGCGCCCGGGCGGTCGAAGTGAAGGAACGGGCGCATCCCGGAAGCCAGCGGCTCAACCACATCCCACCTGAGCCGCAGCCGGACCCGGCGGGCGCCCAGATCATCCAGCCCGGCGACCCTGACACCGACCACGCCGTCCGCGTTTATCGTATGCGACAGAGTTCTGGCATCCACGAAGATGCCTTCCGGAGACTCGGCATACGCGCTGACGACTCCGCCGCGCCGGCGCACGTCAGCGTACGCGTCGCCGCAGCGCGCCGTAAACCCGTACTGCGGCAGGACAACGCCGCCCGTCTCCCAGTCGTCCGCGCCCCGGTTGACGGCGACAGTTCCCACTTCGCCGAACGTCACGCGCTGGCGATGGATGCCGCCGTCGAACGCATGCGAGGTCATGGGCTGACGCGCGAGGCTGGCGCAGACGTCATGCAGCAGCCAGTAGCTCATCAGCGCGCGGCGGTTGAACGGCCCGTCGCACATCGGGTTGCGGCCGCCCAGCACGGTCATGCTCAGATAATCGTCGCTGCCATACCCGTGAAGCGAGTCCTCCTCACCGCCGTTGTAGCGCTGGCCGAGCCCGCCCGCGAACAGGATAAACGAGCCGTGGGTCGCCATGTCGTGCCAGGGCACGCGCTCGGCGTCGCCGCCGCGGACTCCCCACCCGAAATGCGTGCTGAAGGCACTGCCATGATCGCTCTCGCCCGCGTCCAGATGCCCGATGAGCGCATCGCACCCCGCCTCGCTGACGGTGACGGAGTTCTTCGCCAGGTTATTGCGGTAGGCGTCAAAGCACTCCGCCCACTTCGCGGCGCAGACGGTCTTGGGGAAGAACGCGCCGCCGCGGTCGTAGAAGTCCATCGGAGGCAACGCGCTGAAGACGTCAACGAAGATCCCGTCCGGCTTCACCTGCTTCGCCAGCAGGTCGCGGTTGCGAATCAGAAACGGCAGAAAAGCGTTCGGCGAGAAGTGATAGCTCTGAGCCTTGCGGCCCTCGTTCAGCCAGCCGAGTTGCGGCGTGCCGTCCTCGTTGAACCAGACGTGATCGTACGAGTAACCATCCGCGTCCGGGTAGAAGTCGATGTAGTTGTCATGCGGGACGAAGTTGATGCCGGCGTCCTCGCAGGCATCAGCGAGCGCCTTGAACCCCTCGAGGCCGCCGAGCGGCGGGAAGATGTCCGGCAGGCGGTAGTCGTAGCCCCAGCGCTGCCAGTTGTGCTTCACGAAGATCGCATCGCTCAT
>JAGVUD010000160.1 GCA_019136435.1 Armatimonadota bacterium
GAGCATTGCCCGGGCGGCCCTGCAGGGTCTCGCGCACCGAGCCGTTGCCCTTGGTGTTGACGACGTAGGCCGTCTTCCCGTCCTTCGAAAGCACGACCCCGACGGGGAAGTAGCCGGCCGGGCGGAACCCCGCCGTCTCGCCTCTGGCAAGGTCCACTTCGCACAGCGCGTTGTCGCCGCCGTTCGCCGCATAGAGGCGGTCTGCGTGCACGGCAAGCGTGTTCGGCATGCTCCCGAAGAGCCCGCGGCCTTCCCAGCGGATGGGAATGGTGCGCCGGACCTTCGCCTCCCGAATGCTGATCTCCGAGATCGAGTCGCTGCCCGCGTTCGCCACCCACGCGGTGTCGCCCTCGACGGCGATTCCGGCGGGATGCAGCCCAACGGCGACGTCTCTGCGCGAACCATCGGACATGTCAATGATGCTGACCGTCCCCGACGCCGATACGCCGCGCCTGTCAACGAGTATGTCCTCGCCCCCGCTTTCGGCGGTCTCCTCGTCCTTCTCCGGCGTCCGCCCCGCCCAGTTGCTGACGATGAGCTTCTTCTCGTCCTCGCTGAGCTTGACTTCGAACGGGATGACCTGCGCCTTCCACTGGCGGACGCGTTCGTTGGATGCGAGATTGACCTCGACCACGGCGCCAAGGTTCGCGCAGGCGACAAAGAGCCGCTTGCCGTCCCTGGTGATGGCCATTCCGCCCGGCACGGGGTTGCGGTCGGGGTGCAGTTTGATCTGGCCCGCGCGCACGAGTTTGCGGCCGTCGAGCCCAAAGTACTCCACGCTGCCCTTCGAGCCGCTCACGAAGAGCCGCGACCCGTCGGGCGACCAGAGGCAGCCGCGATAGGACGACCCGCCGTCAAGCTCTGCGTCCGAGCCCTTGATGACGCCCTCAGGCGTCGCCAGAAAGACGCTGCGCTGGTTCAGGACGGCGAAGAACTCGCCATCCGGATGCAGCGCGAGGTCCATCGGCCGACCGTCGAATGCGACCGTGCCGGGGTCAACGGTCTGCCCCGAAGAAACGATGAACTTACCGTCCGGCTGCCTGCCCATCCAGACGGTGGAGACGACTCCCGCGGCAGCGGCCGCAAACGCAAGGATGGCAACGATGACGATGAGCGCTGGTTTCTTCATGATAACTGCTTCTTCTCCGCCGGAAGGCCGAACCCTGCCCGTGCCCGCCGGACGCTTGCGCTGTTCTTGAATAACCGTTACACTCTGCGCAGAAGAGCATTCTGCCTTCTTACTACCGGCGCAGACGAGGTGACGACAGTGAGGACTACGATTCGACACTGCATCGTGTTGCTGACTGCACTGCTCGCGAGTGCCGCCGGCGCCCGTTCGCAGGGCATCGAGGTGACCGTCACGCCGCCGAAGCCCACCGCAACGACGCCCGTGACGCTGACGGTGTGCAAGGAATTCCCGGATAGCTGCTACGCATACCGCAGTTCCGCGTGGACGTTCACTTCCCCGTTCACGATATCCGCCCGTCTCAACGTCAACGACCACCACCGGCCCGAGTACTTCTGCGCAACGGTGATGACCCTGGTCTGCGGCCAGTATCAACTCGGCTCGCTGAAGCCCGGCCGCTACAGGGTGTATGCGACTGTTAACACCGTCTGTGTGTACGAGAACTCGTTTCCGTTCTGCCTGCCCTCCAGCAGGACCGCGGCCGTCTGCTTCGACGTAGGGCCCGCAAGCTCCATCTGGGAGGCGAAGCGCTCGCTGCCCGGCACATTCTGCAGCATAGGCGGTTCGACGGTAACGGCGGCGTTCCCGCACGGGTTCTATATCCAGGCCGCGCCTGGCGGTCCCGGCCTGCTTGTGCGCCAGGCAAATCACGGCATCGCCGCCTCCACGCGCGTTGACGTGCAGGGACACACGGCCGTGACCGATGGCGGCGAGAAATGCGTGGACGCAACGATGGTGCGCGCGACGGGCAGCGCATTCATCGGCCCGGCCTTCGTTTCGACAACGGACGTCGGCGGCGATGACTGGCTGGTGGAATGCTCGCCGGGAACGGGTCAGCCGGGGGTCAGGGGCGGCTCGGGCCTGAACAACATCGGCCTGTGCGCGGCAGTGGCGGGGAGGGTCACCCACGCCGACCCGGCGGGCGGGTTCTTCACCATCTGGGACGGCGCGCACACCGCGCTGGCCCCCGTGCGCGACAGCGACGGGCATGCGGGGGTGCGGGTGAGCGCTCCGGGATACCCCATGCCGCAAACGGGCAGCTTCGCCGTGGTCGAGGGGGTGGTCTCCTGCACCATGGCCGGGGGCGAGCGATACCCGCTTCTGCTTGCGAACCCCGAGGGCGTTTCTATTGCTGAGTAGCGGTCTGCCGTCCGGCTAACGCAGGACGCGGACGTACGCGGGACCGGCCACGCGCTTTACCAGCCGTTTCATTTCGAGAAACGTGAGAAGCGCGGCGACTTCGCTCGCGGGCATGTTCGCGTTCTCGATAACGGTGTCGAGCGGCATGGGCTCGAGATCGAGCATTTCGAGGATCTTGCGCTCTTCGGCGGAGACCTCGACGGGCGGAAGCTCGGCGGCGCGCCCGTCGCCCCCCGTCCGCGCGTCGAGACCGTACTCTGCAAGGACATCTTCAGCGCCCTCGACGAGCTTCGCCCCTTCTTTGAGCAGCTTGTGGGTGCCGCGGTTGTGGTCGGAGTCAACATTGCCGGGCACGGCGAAAACATCGCGGTTCTGCTCGGCGGCGCAGGTAGCCGTAATGAGCGCCCCCGAGTCCTCGGCCGCGTCGCAGACGATGACCCCCCTTGAGACTCC
>JAGVUD010000169.1 GCA_019136435.1 Armatimonadota bacterium
TGACGGTCACGGCGGCGCCGGGGATCACCGAGGCGTCGTTCTACACGAACAAAGAAGACGGCTGGTTCTGGTACAAGGATCCGCCGCCTGAACCGGACCCCTCTGAAGAAGGGACGCCCGCGACGCCTTCGCCGGGGCCGGGGAGCGGGCCCGCGCCGATGAGCGTCGAGTGGCTCCGGACAAACCTGCCGATCCTGCGCGACAAGGCGATCGACCAGCCGACCAGCGAGAACGTTGCGGCGTACTTCTACGCCCAGCGAATCATGATGGACAAGGCGCAGGTGTTCTCGGACAAGGCGCGCGAGCTTACGTCGAGCGACCCGCTGCTCGATGAGAACCTGCGTGTGCCGTTCGCGTCGGCGGCGAAGACCGCGCAGCTGCGCAACAGCAACGAATCGAAGAAGGCGATCCTGGCGGCGGTCGCAGAGAAGGCCGGGCTTTGGTTCTTCCACGACGACACCTGCCAGTACTGCGAAACGCAGGTTCCCGTCGCCAATTCGTTGGCCCGACGCTATGGGATCCCGGTTGTGTACATCTCGAGACAGGGCGGAGCGATTCGCGGGCTCGATCCCGGAATCAAGGTGCGCCCGGCGGAGGGCCGGTTCGAACGGCTGGGGGTGACCCACACGCCGTCCGTGATGATGCTGGTGCCGCCGAACGATTACTACCTGATCGCGCAGGGGTTCACGTCACTGTCCTCGCTCGAGGACCGGATCGTCAATGCGGCACACCGTTATGGCCTCGTTGACGAGCGACTGTACGAGGACGCTGTACCGACGTCCCGCGGTGTATTGCAGGCGGACGCGAGCGTGGGCAGCGAAAGCGTGGACTGGAATTCGCCCGAGCAATGGGTGCCCTACCTGAAGAAGATGCTTGCCGAGACGTACGGCATCGGAGATGCGCAATGAGCAGGCGATTCGCCGAAACGGTGATGGTGTTGACGGTTGCGATCGGCGCGGCCTGGACCCCCGCGCGGGCGGACATCCAGGACGGCCTCGACGACATGCTCATGGTGACGGGCGCCGAGCCGGCGGTCTACGAGAGCCAGCGCCGCGGCGGCGTGACGCTCGGGACGTTTCGTGTGCGCGCGCCGCTCAACAGCATCAACCTTGTGAACCTGACGGCGCCGGAGATCCGCGCAGGATGTGGTGGCATCGACCTATACGGAGGCAGTTTCACATTCATCAACACGGACCAGTTTCGTCAGATCCTACGCCAGATCGGTGCGAACGCCATTGGCTACGCGTTCAAGCTCGCGCTCGCAACCATGTGCCAGGAGTGCGACAAGATCCTGACGGGTCTCCAGGACATGATGAACCAGTTCACCAAGATGAACGTGGACAGCTGCCGGTGGGCGCAGGGAATGGTGAACGACACAGTGAAAGCAATGGGGCTGGCGGGCGAAGTGAAGGGATACCTGTCGGCGAGCGCCGTCGGCGATGCCGAGGATATGTTCGACGCGGCGCTGGAAGCATTCGGAGAACCCGGGAAGTGGTTCAAGAACGGGGATCCGGACGGCGCCGACCCGAGCAAGCCGGACTTCGGGAACCTCACGTGGAACGCGCTGCGTATCGCGAACGTGCAGGCGCTGTACGGGTTCGCCGCGGGCAACTTGAGTCACCACGAGGTTCTTCTAAACATCGCTGGGAGCCGAATTATCCGTGGGCCGAGCGATGCCGAGATCGCTGCGGGTGACACCGCCAACGTGACGGCGGTGCTAACACCGAAACTCAGCTTCAGCGAGTTGAAGCGCGGCAAGATCCCGTCGGTGGCGCCGGCGAACGACGCCAATGCGATGTGGGAGTGCGACACGGCAGACAAATGCCTGAGCCCGACGGGTCTTCCGAGGTGGGATTTCCCCGGCACCGACGAGTACGTCAAGGTGCGCCTGACGACCATCGCGGAGCATATGCGAAACGCCGCGACGGCTGGAACGCCCCACGACGCCGCCGACATCCAGTTCCTCGGGCAGGTGCCCTTCAACGTCGTGCGACACCTGGTGGAGTTGCAGGGTTCGCCGGGGCTTGACGTGTACGTGGAGGCGGCGAGCGAGGCCATCGGGGCGTACTACGCAGTGGCGCTCGGAGAGACGCTGGTGGCCTCGATCGAGGCCGCGTTTGGTCGCACGGACACGATGGAGATGCCGTCGAACGTGCGCGAGAACCTCACCCAATTCAAGGCGGATGTCAACGAGGAGCGGACGCGCGTAGCGCGCGAGTACATGGAGAAGACCGCGGAGCTCGAGGAGCTGGTCGATAAACTGCAGATCCCGAACCGTCACAAACCCGCGACGCTCTCCACGCAGGCTGCGAAGTAGTCATGGACCCGACGATCTACACAATGGGGGACCCGATGATCGTGCGCGAGGCGCTGTTCGCGCTCGCGGCGATCTTCAACTCCACCGACTGGTTCAATCCGGCGAACACGTTCGGGCTAGGCGGCAACCTGCTCGCGGCTGCACTCATCGGGTTGCTGGGCATCCTGATCGCCGGAATCAACTCCCAGACGATGCGGGTCGACTACCTGCTGACGGCGTTCTTGCTGTTCGCGATCGCGTTCGGCGTGAAGGTCGACGTGAACGTCGAGGACGTCCAGACCGGAGCGACCTCGACGGTGGACGACGTGCCGGCGGGGGTCGCGTACGTAGCGTCGCTAGCGAGCTCCGCGTCTTACGAGCTGGCGCAGGACCTCTCGACAGCGCTGCAACGGCCAGGTAGCGAGACCTCGGTGATGACGGCGGACGGGTTCCTGAACCCGTTGAAGGT
>JAGVUD010000400.1 GCA_019136435.1 Armatimonadota bacterium
GTTAGCCGTTCCCGTCTTGAGCAGCGTCACCGCTCCCGGCGCAAGCGTCACCGTGTCCGCGCCAGCGTAGCTGATAACAAAGCTCACCGGTCCCGAAGACGTCGCGGCAACAGAAGGCGGCCCGATCGTCACCGACGGACCCTCGCTGTCCACAACGAAGCTCGCGCTCGGGCCCGCTCCTGGCGACAGATTGCCCGCAAGGTCGGACGCCGTGCCGGATGCCAGTGAGAAACTCACCGTTCCCTGTCCAGAGAGGTTGCTGAAGGTGACTGTGCGTGTCTCGCGACCCGATCCCGACACATCCACCGTTCCTGCCGCCGTGCCCGTGTACTCAACGCCGAGGTCCTCAAAAGAGAGCGTGACGGCGTCGGCGTCGTAGTAGGTGAGGGTGTAAGTCACCGGTCCCGACCGCGTGGATTCCACGGACGGATCGCTGATAACAACGCCCGGCCGCATATTGTCAACTACAAAGGAGGCGGACTTGCCGGATGCGGGGGCAAGATTCCCTGCGTTGTCCAAGGCTGTTCCAGCCGCCACGGACAGAGCCAGCGTTCCATTGCCCGCGATGCCGGAGACTGTAATCGTCCTGCTCTTCGTGCCCGTGCCAGAGACTGTAACCGTGCCCGCGGCAGTCCCGGTGTTCAGCAGCGTGATGTCCGCGGCGGTGAGGCTGACAGCGGTCGCGCCGCCGTAGGTCGCCGTGTAAATCACCGGCCCGGTATTGGCATACGCGGCCGACGGCGCGCTCAAAACCAGCGTGGGCGCCACGCTGTCCACGCTGACAAAAGCGCTGGCGGCGCTGGCGGAGTTCGTGTTCCCGGCCGCGTCTGAGGCCACACCCGCCGGAACCGATATCCGCAGCGTGCCCTCACCTGTCAGGCTGCCGAGGGTAACAGTGTAAGGTCCGGCCCCCGCGCCCGAGATCGTGACCGATCCCACCGCGACAGAACCCGTTCGCCCCACGCTGATGTCACTGGCCGTGTTGAAGCCCGTGACCGCCTCGCTGAAGCTGACCGAATAGGTTACAGGCCCGCGCTGTGTTATCGGCACTGAAGGACCAACGACAGACGTGACCAGTGGCGCGATGTTGTCCACTGTCACGGCCGCGCTCGGGCCCGCGGCTTTGCTGGGGCGGTTCTCGGCGTCAACGGCGGTGCCTGCCTTGATGCTTACCGCAATTGTCCCGTTTCCCGTAACGCCAGCAAGCACTATCTGCCTGTAAACACTTCCCGTGCCCGCAACCGAGACTGCGGCATTCGCGGTACCCGTTCGCGTGAGAATCACGTCAGCCGACGACAGACTGACACTGGAAGCCCCTCCGTAGATGACGCTGAACACAACAGGACCTGAGTTCGTTGCCGAGGGAGCCGGAGGGCCCAGAATATTGAATGGCTCGGTGCTGCCCAGAGGAACAATACGCGAAGCGTCCGTCACAATCACCTCGGGCTCCACAATGGAGCCGTTCTGGCGGACAGCCGCAAAGCCAGTCACACGAGCCACTCCGCTGGGCGGGGGCGTGCTGCTTCCTGTGGATACCCTCACGCCAAGCGGACTGAAGCCGAGGATTTCGCTGCCGTCACGAAGATAGAAGAACTGATCGTGCGGGTTTGAGGCATCTGCGTGCGTGATCGTGCCGGCTACGGTTACCATCAGGCCGGCATTGTAGAGGGAGTGCGAATTGCTGGCTCCGGGGGTGGCTTCGTTGAAGGCGGAACCGCCAACAGAACTGACGCGCATGCTCCATGGCGGGGACAGCACGGCCGATCCGCAGACCTCCACCACACTGGCATCAAGAACTCGCTGTCCGCCTGCGATAGCGAGCACTCCCGCGACGTTTACGATATCCCCCGGCTCGACCTGCGCATCCGAGATGACGTTGACCGCGGCCGAGCGATCGGCTTCCTGGATCCAGAAACGCCCGGGTAGCCTGTCCGTCACGACCTTGTTCAAAAGCGAAAAGCCCTCGCCATCCGTCTTTGACCATGCCATGCCGATTCGCTCCAGAGCCGCCGCCGCGATGATTCCGTCTGTGCTGGAGGGGGCCGACTGGTTGCCAACCGCGTCAACCGCACGAACGAGAAAGTAGTAAGTCTCGCCTTGAGTCAGCTGAAGGCCCGTGGCCGCGGCGGACTGCTGCAATCCGGCGCTTCTCCAGCCCTGTATATCCGGGACCAGTGGGCCCGTGCCGATTCCATATTCGTAGCGGAGCACACCGGCGCCCCACGAGTCTGTGCTTCCCGTCCACCTCGCCTCCAGGCGCGAGACAGACGGAGTAAAATCACCGCCGTCCGTCACCTGCACCTGTGTCGGCGGAGTGTTGTCCACAAAGACCGGCTCGGCATGTCCGGTGCCGGCGGCCAGATTACCGGCCGCGTCTGCCGCCGTACCGGGAAGCAGGTACAGCGTCAGATCGCCGTCACCGCTGACGTCTGTCAGGGTGATCGTGCGGTTTGCCCCCGAGCCGTTCTGGACAGTGACAACGGCACTTGCGGAACCCGTAGTTGCCAGTACCACATCGGACGCATCCAGTGTGATGACATCAGCCCCCGAGTAGACGGCCTGATAGGTAACGGGGCCGCCCCGCGTGAATTCAGCATCGGGTCCCGCCAGAGCCACGAGAGGGCGAGTTGTATCAACAGTCAATGCCTGGCTCGGTCCCGCAGCCGCCGCCACGTGTCCGAGCGTGTCGGCGGCTGTCCCGGCGGCAATCGAGATCGCGAGCGTCCCGTTCCCCGTCAGGTCCGCCAGATGCACCGTC
>JAGVUD010000122.1 GCA_019136435.1 Armatimonadota bacterium
TGGATTGCCCGAACGGGGTGGATATTCCGCGCAACTTCCGGCGGTTCAACCTTGCGCGGGTGTACGGGCTGGACGGCTGGGCGCGCGAGCGCTATGCCGCCATGGACCCCGAGAAGCGCGCGGACGCGTGCATCGAGTGCGGCGAATGCGAGCCAAAATGCCCGCACGGCATCCCCATCATCGCGCAGCTCAAGCAGGTGACGGAGATGCTTGGGGCGCCCTCGGGCAAGACGTCACCCTGAACTTGATTGAGGCCCCACCTCCGCTCCCCGTGGATGCCGGATCGAGCCCGGCATGACGTGGCGCGGACCCACCTCCGGGGCCCGTGGATGCCGGATCGAGTCCGGCACGACGTGGCGCGGACCCACCTCCGGAAGCCGTGGATGCCGGATCAAGTCCGGCACGACGTGACGCGGCCCCATCTCCGGTAGCCGTGGATGCCGGATCGAGTCCGGCGTGGCGTGGGGCGGCCCTACCTCCGGAAGCCGTGGATGCCGGATCAAGTCCGGCATGACGTGGGGCGGCCCCACCTCCGGGGCCCGTGGATGCCGGATCAAGTCCGGCATGACGTGGGGCGGACCCACCTCCGGGGCCCGTGGATGCCGGATCGAGCCCGGCATGACGTGATAGAGCTATTACGCCACGTCATCCTGAACTTGGTTCAGGACCTACCTCCGGAAGCCGTGGATGCCGGATCAAGTCCGGCATGACGTGGCGCGGCCCCATCTCCGGCGCCCGTGGATACCGGATCGAGCCCGGCATGACGTGGGGCGGCCCTACCTCCGGAAGCCGTGGATACCGGATCGAGCCCGGCATGACGTGACGCGGCCCCAACCCCGGCGCCCGTGGATGCCGGATCAAGTCCGGCATGACGTGGCGCGGCCCTACCTCCGGAAGCCGTGGATGCCGGATCAAGTCCGGCATGACGTGACGCGGACCCAACTCCGCTCCCCGTGGATGCCGGATCGAGCCCGGCATGATGTGACGCGGCCCCATCTCCGCTCCCCGTGGATGCCGGATCGAGTCCGGCACGACGTGACGCGGCCCCACCCCCGGCGCCCGTGGATGCCGGATCGAGTCCGGCCTGACGTGGCGCGGACCCACCTCCGGCGCCCGTGGATGCCGGATCAAGTCCGGCACGACGTGACGCGGCCCCATCTCCGGAAGCCGTGGATCCCGGATCGAGTCCGGCATGACGTGCAGGCGGCCGGTCACCCCAGCTCCGGCAGCACGTCCTTCTGAAGCTCCAGCATTTCGTCCAGGTAACGGGCGGCCTGATGGTAGGAGTTGACGGTCGGATCAATCAGCAGCGCCTGAAGGAGCTTGCCCTTCGACTTCTCGGCGAATGCCTCCACAAGCAGTTTGTGGATGCTGCCCTGCGTGCGCAGCAGCGCGGCGGCGGCTTCGGGCAGGGGCTCCATCGCAACGGCGTGAAGCCCGGAGGCGTCACCCACCGCCGGAACCTCCACGATCATGTCATCCGGCAGGTTCGGGATGGCGCCCCGGTTCGGCACGTTGACCGCGGCAAGCTCGCGCCGCACGCCGCAGCCGAGCGCCTCGATCACGGGCACGGCAAGCTCCCCCGACTCGCGCAAGGGGTGGTCCTCCAGGCGGTCCGGAGCAGCGGGCTCCTTGAGCCACGGGCGGCGCGTCGGCTCGCCGGTCAGCGAATACAGCCACTCCGGCGTCTCGCCGCGCTCCCACGGTGGCCCGTCGGCCGGGTCGTGGAAGAACTGCAGCTCGCTCGCGACGAACTCGTCCGCCCAGCCGATATACTCGCCGTAATGGTTCGCGGCCGGCGACGGCCACAGCCCGAACCGCCGGAACAGAATGCGCCCGAGCGCGATCTCGTGCCAGTCCGACAGCCAGTCCCCCCTCGCCTCCGCCTCGCGCAGCTTCGGATACAGGTCCTCGCCTGTCTCGCGGTCGCGAATCGTCTGGAACCAGGTGAAGTGGTTGATGCCGCAGGCCGCGGTGTCCAGCCTCTCGGGCGGCATGCCGAGCATCGCGGCGATCTGGTGGACGCCCATGAACACGCCGTGGCACAGCCCCACCGGCGCGATCTTGGTGAGGCGCGAGACCGCCTCGCACAGCTTGTGCTCGGGGTTGCTGAAGTTCAGCAGCGGGGCGTCCGGGCAGAGACGCTCCATCGCGCGCGCAATCTCCACGGTCGGCCCCATGTTGCGCAGGGCATGAAACAGTCCGCCCGGCCCGCCGTTCTCGCCGAACACCTGCCGGAAGCCGTACTTCCGGGCGATGTGGAAGTCCTGCTGCCACCAGAAGAACCGCCCGGCGTCAATGGCCGTCACGACGAACGCCGCCCCGTCCACCGCGCGTTCCAGATCGGTGGTTGACCAGATGCTGGCCGGCGCCCGCCCGAGCTGGTCGCGGACGTCGCGGGAATAGCGTTCAATGTCCGTCAGGTGCTCGGGCCTGATGTCCATAAGCACAAGCTCGACACCCCGCTTCGCGAGCTCCTCGCTCAAAAACACGTCGCGAACCACCGCTGGCCCGAACGAACGGCTCCCCGCCCCTATCACCGCAATCTTGATGCTTTGCATATCCATCTCTCCGTCAGAAAGACTTTCTTCCGTGAGTAGTTTGCCTCCCGGCGCGCCTTTCCCTCCGGTTTGACGGCAGTGTTGTTGGGAATAAGTTGCGGTTGCAATAAGGAGCATGATACAATGTGGTCCATGGGAGGGACAGACCATGCTTAAGAGATTTGCCTTTCTGACAGGAATCGCAGCGTCGGTCGCGCTTGTTTCGGGAGCGGGCGCGCAGCACCGCATTGACTGGTACTCCCTCAACGGGGGAGGCGGCGAGGCTTCGGGCGGCGGCTACAAGATCAACGGCTCCATCGGCCAGAGCGTCGCCGGCTTCACCAGCAACGCGACTTTTCTCCACTGGATCGGCTTCTGGGCGGGCGAGACCCGCAACCCCATCGTCGTGACCGACATCGGCGCTCTCAAGAAGTACGCCGACGGCACGTATGTCAGCATCGCGGGCAAGATAGCGACTTCGTCCGAGTCCGACTTTGACGGGTTCTTCTACATGGAGGACGCGTCGCGGGCGAGCGGCATCCGCGTGGCGGCTGAGGCCGCCGGAGTGGCCGGGCTCTTGCGCGGCAGCGTGCTGAACGTCATCGGCACCCTCGGGACCACAACCGCGGGCGAGCGGCAGATCACGGGGCCGATTGTGATCATCACGGGCACAACCACGCCGCTGGCGCCGCTCCGGATGACAAACCGGTCTGTGGGCGGAGGCAATCTGGGCACCCCGCCGCTCGGGCAGTATGGCCCCGCGGGCGGATTCGGCACGAACAGCGTGGGGCTGCTCGTACGCACCGCCGGGCTGGTCACGGGCGTGGAAGCGGGCTTTGTGACTATTGATGACGGGTCGGGCACGCCGGTGAGGGTGAGCGTCAACAACCTCGCCGCTCCGCCGGCGCTGGACGACTATGTCACCATCATCGGACTTTCGAGCCTGGACAAGCCGGGCGCTGACCGCCTGAGGCTGGTGCTTCCGCGGGACGACGCGGACACGCTCACGCACTGAACGCGCCAGGAACTCACTCTTGCGAGGCCCGGCCGGGGCAGTCCGGCCGGGCCCGTTTCTTGTCTGGCCCTCCGCGGGTGTCAGCCAGGGTCGTGTGTGTACAGTATATGTGCCACATGATTCCAGTGTGTGGTAGCATGTGCAGGAGGACACCGGAGGAAGGCAATGCCAGGAATACTCACAGTCAGGCAGGCGGCGGAACTGCTGCAGGCCGAGGAGCGGACAGTACGGAACTGGCTGCGTCAGGGGCGCATTCCCGGGCGCAGAATCGGGCGCGAGTGGCGGATATCGGAGGACGGTCTGCACAGGTGGCTGAACTCCGGCCAGTCCGCACGAAGGGTCTCCGCATTCGGGCTGCTTCGCGAGGTGTGCGGTGGCGTGGAGGACGGCGCGGCGGCAAGCGAGCGCTTCCTCCAAGAGAAGCACGAAGAGAACAAGCGCGAGGAAGCAAGGCTCGAGAAGCGCGCGCGCGGCCGCGGGGCGTGCGGCAGGTGAACGCGGTGCTTGATTCGAGTGCCGTTCTGGCATATCTGTGGGGTGAGAGCGGCGGCGAGGCTGTTGATGGTCTGCTGGCAGACCCCGCGAACGCCTGCCTTGTGCACGCGCTTAACCTGTGCGAGGTGTACTACATCGTCCGCCGCGATCACGGCGAACCAGCTGCACAGATCGCCCTGGCCGGGCTTCGGGACGCCGGAGTGGTCGTGTGTGAGGACTTCGATGACGAACTCTGGCAGGCGGCTGGGAGGCTGAAGGCGGACGTTCGCAAAATGTCGCTGGCAGACTGTGTGTGCGCGGCGCTGGCTGGCCGCGAGCAGGCGGATGTGTTCACGGCGGACCGCGAGTGGGGCGCGGCCTTGGACGCCGGAATTTGCTCGGTGCGATACATCAGGTGAGGGCGCACGGCCCGGCAGCCTCGGGCGGCCCGGCAGCCTCGGGCGGCGCGAGGGAGGATTTGGCGGGGCGCATGCGTAACGCACCCGCGGAAGTTTCTCCCGGTATCCTATGCTACAACTCAACCTCACCAACATCCGCCACGTCGCGCTCGACCTCGACGGGACGCTGTATGAAGGCGGCCGGCTCTTCGACGCCACGCCGCCCTTTCTTGCCCTGCTGAAGCAGCTCGGCATCGGACGCACGTTTCTGACGAACAACTCTTCGAAAAGCGTGCGCGACTACACGGCGCGTTTCCGCGAGATGGGCATCGAAGCGGATGAATCCGACTTCATGACGAGCACCGTCGCCGCGCTCGACTACATTCGGAAGAACCTGCCAGGCGCGCGCAGCCTGTTCGTTCTCGGCACTCCGAGCATGCAGGGGGAGGTTGCGGAGGCGGGATACGAGGTGGCCGGAATGGACGGCGAGCCGGACGCGGTGCTGGTTGGTTTCGATACGACGCTTACGTACGAGCCGCTGTGCAGGGCCGCGTGGTGGATCAGGCAGGGCAAGCCGTTCGTGGCGACGCATCCGGACAGGGTCTGCCCCACCGACCGGCCCACGGTTCTGGTGGACTGCGGGGCGATGACGGCCTGCCTGGAGCATGCGACGGGCAGGAAGCCTCTGGCCGTTCCCGGTAAGCCCGACCCCGGCATGCTTGCCCCGATACTTGATCGCCACGGGCTTGAAGCATGTGAGCTTGCGATGGTGGGGGACAGGATTTACACGGATATGGAGATGGCAAGGCGCACCGGCGCTCTGGGGGTGCTGGTGCTCTCGGGCGAGACGAGCGCTGAAGATGCGGAAGCGGCGCGGCCCCGCCCGGACCTGGTGTTGAGCGGCATAGCCGAATTCGGCGCGATGCTGGCCGCCGCGCGGCAGAAGGAGACAGGGGCTTGACGGGGCGGCTCGAGACGCGGGCAGACAGGCTGGCCCGGCTCAAGGCGGGGGCGTTCGACCTGCTGGTGGCGGGCGGCGGGATTGTGGGCGCCGGCATAGCCCGGGACGCCGCCATGCGCGGGCTGAAGGTCGCGATTGTGGACGAGCGCGACATCGCGTTCGGAACCAGCAGCCGGTCGAGCCGCCTGCTGCACGGCGGGCTGCGATACCTTGCGCAGGGGCGCATAGGGCTTGTGCGCGAGGCGAGCGTCGAGAAGCAGGTGGTTCAGCGGATCGCGCCAAACGTCGCCTGCCCGCTGCCGTTTGTTTTTCCCACGTATAAGACGGAGCCCTGGCCGCTCTGGAAGCTGAGCGTGGGGGTTAGGATCTACGACCTGCTCTGCGGGGGGCGCAACTTCGGGCGCTCGGGCTCGTTCGGGCCCGCCCGGACGCTGGAGCTGGCGCCCGGACTTCGCGCGGAGGGGCTGACCGGCTCGGTGCGCTACTTCGATGGCCTCACGAACGACGCGCGGCTGGTGACAGACACGCTGCGCTCGGCGGCCAACGCCGGAGCGGTCGTGATGAACTACTGCGGCGTCGTTGGAGCGGAGCGGGTCAGCGAAGCCTGGCGGTGCCGTCTCAGCGACGGAGTCTCGGGGACGGACCTCGAGGTGGAGGCTCGCGGGGTGGCGAACGCCGCCGGTCCGTGGGCGCCGCTACTCAGCCCGGAGGTGACGCTTCGCTGCACGAAGGGCGTGCACCTTGTGGTTGATGCCGCCCGGCTTCCGGTGAAGGAGGCCGTGGTGATGGCCGAGGGGCCGCGGATTCTGTTCGTCATCCCATGGGGCGAGCGGGTCATTGTAGGGACGACGGACACGGACTACGAAGGGCCGCTGGATGACATCCGCGTGGACGAGGCCGACGAGAGCTACATTCTGGGCGTCACGAACGCCTGCTTCCCGGACGTGAAGCTGACCGCCGCGGACATCCGGGGCGCGTGGGCGGGGGTGCGGCCGCTGGTCGCCGATTCCAACGGCAACCCGAGCGACATTTCGCGTTCGCACAAGATTACGAGCCCGCGGCCCGGCTGGTGGGATGTGACGGGCGGCAAGCTGACGACCTACCGGCTGATGGCCGAGCAGACGGTGGACCGCGTGTTCCAGTTTCTCGGGCGGCCGCGCGCCGCCTGCCGCACAGCCGGGGTGACCCTTCTGGACGCCTCGGAGACGCAGTTCAGCGGCATCCTTCCGCCGCCGGTGAGCCGGGAGGCGGTGCAGCATTTCTGCCGCAGAGAGTGGGCGCTGCATCTGGATGACGTGATGATGCGGCGTTCGAGCTGGCACTATTACCAGAGCGACCCGGCCCGCGTGGCGGCGGACGCCGCGCGGTGGATGGCCGAAGAGCTGGGGTGGGACGAAGACACAGCGGCGCGCGAGATGGAGCGATACAACGCCGCCGCCGGAATCAGACAGAAGGACACAGGCGTTCATGCGTAATCCTCTTGCTCCCGCCCCTCACGCCCAGCGGCTTCCCGAAGCGGAGGTCTGCCGGCGATATCCCGGCTACCGCTGGAGAGCGCTCGAAGCGACCTTCATCGGGTACGCGGCGTTCTATCTGGTGCGCAACAACCTTGCCGTGGTCTCGAAGGACATGGTGGATGCGCTGCAGTACAGCAAGTCCGACATCGGGAGCATCATGGCCATCACGTCGGTGACGTACGGCCTGGGCAAATTCCTGATGGGGGCGTGGTCCGACCGGAGCGACCCGCGCAAGTTCATGGCGCTCGGGATGCTGCTGACGGCGCTGTGCAACTTCGCGTTCGGGTCGGTGCAGAACCTGCATCTGCACATCTGGCTCTGGGGCCTCAACGGGCTGTTTCAGGGGATGGGCTGGCCCCCCTGCGGCCGGACGATGGGGCACTGGTTCAGCGAGCGCGAGCGCGGGCTGACGTTCAGCATCTGGAACACGTCGCACAACGTGGGCGGCGGCATCGCGGGAGTAATAGCGGCGTGGGCGGCGACGCACTTCGGCGGCTGGCAGCATGCGTTCTTCGTGCCGGGAGTGCTTGCCCTCATCGGCGCGGGATACCTGTTCCTGCGCCTGGTCGACACGCCGCAGTCGGTGGGGCTGCCGCCCGTGGAGGAGTACAACAACGACTTCACGCAGTCCCAGCAGAACGGCGAGGTGACCGAGCGCGACCTGTCGTTCCGCGAGCTGTTCATCAACAACGTTTTCGCCAACAAGTACGTGCTCATTCTGGCTCTGGCGAACTTCTTCGCCTACATATCGCGCTACAGCATGCTCGACTGGGGGCCCATGTATCTGCGGGAGATGAAGGGCGCGTCCATCGAGGGCGGCGGGCTGGCGGTAATGGTTACCGAGTTCAGCGGCATCCCCTCCACCATTCTGCTCGGATGGATTTCGGACAGGCTGGGCGGGCGGCGGGGCATGGTCTCCACGGTGTGCATGCTGCCGGTCATCGGGGCTTTTCTGGCGATGCTGGTGATACCGGTGGAGCTGATGTGGCTGGATATGGTGATGCTGGGGGTGATAGGGTTCTTCATCTACCCGGTCATCAACCTGATCGTCATACAGGCGCTGGACCTCACCTCGAAGAAGGCGATCGGAACGGCGGCGGGGTTCATCGGGCTGCTGGGGTACGCGGGCAAGACCCTTGAGAGCAAGGGGTTCGGCGTGATGCTGGACCGGCTCATTGCCTCTCAGGGCGAAGCGGCGGCCTGGCATACGGTGATAGCCACCATCGTCGGCAGCTCGGTGGTTGCTATGCTGCTGCTGGCGTTCACCTGGAAGCTGAAACCGAGGGCCTGAAGCGCGCTCTCAGCCCGTTGTGATGCCGGGCGGGTTCTTGCGCGGGCGGCGTCCCGCTGATGGGCCGGGCTCGGCCGCGCCGTTTGCGGGTTCGGGCGCAGCGGTTGCCGGACTGGCTGCCGGATCGGTCTCGGATATCCTGCTCTGCTCGCCGGTTGTGATGAACAGGTCCTTCTCCCCCACGCGAATCCAGTAGATGGACGAGTCCTTCGAGAGTTCGCGCTGCGCAACGAGCGTGAGCGGGCTGTGGTCCCCCGCGCGAAGCGCTTTGAGGTCGTTCGCGAGGCGCCGCAGGTAATACCACATTACGAGCACGAGCGCGAGCGCGGCGGCGGCGATGGTCCACAGCGCGGCGCGGCTCCACGGCAGGGCGTCCGCGGGTGCGGCAGGCGCGGGCTGCTGCTCGCGAACGGCGGCGGGTGGCGCCGGAGCTGCCGGAACAGGCGCTTCCCGCGGCGCGGGAGCGGGCTTCGCCGCTGGAGGAGTTTCGGGCTGCGCGGGCGCGGCGGCGGGCGGAACGGCCGCTTTGGCCGGAGGCTGCTTGGCAACGGGCTGCGCGGGCGGCGCGGGAGGCGCGGGCGGCGCGGGCGCAGGCTTCTTCGGCGCGGCAGCTGCAGCGGCTGGCTTCACGCGAACGGGAACCTTCACGTTCATCCCCGGAAACACGTAGCTCGGGTCGTTGGGGCGCGCAAGGCGCGCGCGGTTCATCTTGATAATAGTGCTGAGCGGGACGCCGTACTTCCTCGCGACGTCCGAGAACCCCTCACCCTTCTTGAGGCGGTAGATGATCACTTTTGTCGAACCATCGGCGCTAATCGCCGGCCGGGGCTGGGGGGCAAGCAGGAGGAGCATCGTTGCCGCCCCAGCCGCAGCCATCCGACCGTATGTGCTGGTCTTTGTGATCATGCCTTTGAAACCTGCAGGGATCATACCATCAGGACGCAGCCGGCGCAAGCTGTTTTCGGGCAATGGCACACTATATATTGTATTGTGCGGGTTTGACATGGGCTACGGGCTGTGATCAGAACGGCGCGGGCGCGGCGGCGCGCGGGCATCGGCGGAGGATTTGGCGCGCGTGTGTGCGAAATGCTTCTGCGGCAGACAACAAAGCAGGGGGCGCGGCAGGGGCGCCCCGGAACGGACGGACACAATGGCAATACCAGTTGCGCTTCAGATGTACACACTTCGGGATCAGGCGTCGGCGGATTTCCGCGGCGCGCTCGCGGACGTGGCGCGGATCGGCTACGCGGGGGTCGAGCTTGCGGGCACGGGCGGACTTACGGCGCCGGAGATGGCGAAGGTTCTTTCGGACCTCGGGCTCAAGTGCGCGGGCTCGCACGAGGGCATGGACCGGCTCGAGAGCGACTTCAACGCGGTCGTGGACTTTCAGAAAGAGATCGGCAACAGCTTCGTGGTGATCCCCTGGCTCGCCGAAGAGCGCCGGAAGGGCGCGGCGGGCTGGATCGAGACGGCGGGCAAGATGACCGAGATCGGCCACATGCTGGCAGAGGAAGGCCTGCAGCTCTGCTATCACAACCACTCGTTCGAGTTCGAGAAGTTCGACGGGCAGTACGGGCTCGATCTGCTCTACGCGAACTCCTGCCCCGATGCGGTGCAGGCCGAGCTGGACACCTACTGGGTGAAGCACGGCGGCGAGGACCCGATCGAGTACATCAACCGCTACGCGGGCAGGGCCCCGCTGATCCACATCAAGGACATGGCGGCGGGCGAAGACCGCGCGTTCGCGGAGATCGGTGAGGGCATCCTCGACATGCCGGGCATCTTCGAGGCGGCAAAGAAGGCCGGTTCGGCATGGATGATCGTGGAGCAGGACACCTGCAAGCGCCCGCCCATCGAGAGCGTGAAGCTGAGTTTCGACAACATCAAGAAGATGGGGTTTGCCTGAGCGGAGGCTGAATTGACTGACATACCGGTTGCTCTGACGATGTACACCGTCCGCGACGATGCGGCGAAGGACTACTTCGGCACGGTCCGCAAAGTGGCGGAGATGGGGTACCAGGGCATTCAGACGCACTTTCAGGTGTGCGACGCGGCGGAGCTGCGCGGGCTGTGCGCGGGACTCGGAATCGCGATCTGCGGGGTGCATACGGGGCTGGACAGGATGCAGAGCGATCTGGACGCGGTCATCGCGTTCAACAAAGCCCTTGACTGTCCCGACGTGACCTGCCCGTCGCTTCCCGAGCAGTACCGCAGCGAGGACGGCTTCCGCCGCGCGGGCGAAGAGTTGAGCGTCATCGGCGCGGCGCTTAAGGAGGCCGGAATCCGGCTGACGTACCACAACCACGCCTTCGAGTTCGAGGAGTACAACGGGCGGCGGGGGTACGACATTCTCTTCGAAGCCGCGGATGCCGAAAACCTGAAGGCGGAGCCGGACGTGTACTGGATGCGCTACGGCGGCGTGGACCCGGTCGAGTATATGCGCGGGCTCTCGGGGAGAATACCCCTGCTGCACATCAAGGAGATGGCGGGGGACGCGGAGCGCTCGATGGCGGAGATCGGCGAGGGAGTGATGGACTGGCAGGCTATCTTCGCGGCGGCGCGCGAGTGCGGGGTGGAGTGGGCGATCGTCGAGCAGGACATCTGCCAGCGCCCTCCGCTCGAGAGCGCGCGGCTCAGCATCGAGAACCTGCGGCGGATGGGGCTGGCGTCAGGCGCCTGAATCCGGGCTCTCCCGCGGAAGGGCGGGAAACTCATCCGGCCAGGGCGGCTCGAAAGCGTCTGCGTCCGCCAGCGCGCGCTCGGCGGCCTCAATCACGGCATCGGCTTCGATGTTGATCATACAGACGCGCCCGATCGAGCAGGTACGCCGGAAGCAGGGGCTGCAGTCAACGGGATGCCGGACGACGAGGTGCCCCAGCCCCTGCGGGCCGGTGATGTTGGGGTCGCTCGGGCCGTAAAGCCCCACAACCTGCGTTCCGAGCGCGGCGGCGACGTGCAGGGCGCCGGAGTCCACGCCTATGAACAGGTCGGCGCGGTCTAGCAGCGCGGCCCATTCGCCCTCGCTCGTCCTGCCGGTCATATCCAGAATCGGGCCGCGAGCGAGGTCAACGATGCGCCCGGCCGGCTCAGTCCCGGTTATGGCCACGGCCGTTTCGGGCTGTGCGGAGAAGTGGTCGGCGACGGCCGCCCAGCCCTCGTCCGTCCACTCCTTGACGGCCCTTCTGGCGCTGGCGCCGGGAGCGAGGACGATGAGCCGGACGTGCGCGGGCACTCCCGCCGCCGTGAGGCGCGCCTTCATGCGCCGGGTCTCGCCAAGCGGCGCGCGAAGCAGCCCCACGTACTCCCGCCGGGCCGGGGTCACCCCCAGCGCCTCCAGAAGCCGCAGGTTGTTTTCGGTAGATGGCGGCCCGCTCTTCTTGGCGCGGTGCGTCAGCAGCCAGCCCATTTTGGTCTTCTTGAATCCCACGCGGACGGGCGAGCGCGAGAGATACGCCATGATGGTCGGCTCCCAGGCCTGAGACAGCACGATGGTCAGGTCGGGGTCCCTCTTGCGCAGGGCGCGGACGAGTTCCATCCGCGTCGCGAGGCTGCCCTTCTTCTCGCGAACCAGAAACTCGTGCGCCTGCCCGGAGAGCTGCCAGATGCCCAGAACCGGCGGGCGAAGAACGCTGACGATGCGGGCTTTGGGAAACGCCCGCCGCAGGGAGGCGAGCAGGGGCAGGCTGAAAACCATATCCCCGATGTGGTTCAGATGGAAGACCTGGATTGAGCGAACGGATGCCGGGTCGAGCATTGTCCCTGAAGATTGCGCCACCGTGCGATCAGCCTCCGGCGGCCGGCGCACCGATGGCCGCCTGCCTGCGGAAATGCCCGGAGCCGCGCGACAGAATCTCTGACAGGGCAGTATAAACACCTTGCGGAGGAATGACATCCATCGGGCTGCGGCGGCCCTTCGCTTCCGCTGCCGGCGCTTCCACGGTCACGTGGGCGGGGCCGTACGGGCCGGTCCTCCATGCGGACGAGACACCGAATATCCCGGCGACCGGTGTTCCGAGAGCCGCGGCCAGGTGCATGGGGCCCGTGTCGCCTCCCACGAAAGCGTCGGCGTGACGGATGATTCCGGCGAGCAGAAACAGGTCGGTCTTCAGCGAAAGCACGCCTGCTTCGCCCGCCTGCTCCACCGCCATTCCGGCAAGCTCTTTCTCCGAGTCGTTGCCCCAGGTGAAAACACACAGCGCTTTCGTCTGCGAGTGCGCCATGCGGGCGACCTCCGCGAAGCGCTCCGCCGGCCATCGCCGGTCCGGCTTGCTCGATCCGACGTTCATGATCACAATCGGTCCGGACGGGCCGAGGCTCTCGATGTAATCCCGGGCGGCCCGGAGGGCGTCCGCGGGCGGCCGCAGGGGGAAACGCGCAGGGGTGGCCGGCAAGCCGATGACGCCGAGCATCGAAAGCCAGGCGTCCACGACATGCACGCCCTTGGGCATGCGAAGCCGGTCGCTGGTGAACATCCAGTTCAGTTCGCGCGAGTCGGCCGCGCGCCATCCCACCTTCCAGCGGGCTCCCGAAATCCCGCTCGCGACTCCGCTCTTGATGAGGCCCTGAACGTCGAAGCAGAGGTCGTACTGGCGCCCGGCCATTTCGGCGCGCAGCGCCCGGAGGTCTCGCAGCAGAACGGGAAGCTTGCCGGGGGCTCGCGCTATCTGGGACAGCTTGAGCAGCCTCGGGAACACGTGGATCCGCGACAGCCCCTCCGCCATGTCCAGAATCGGGCGCGACTTGGGCTCGATGACCCAGTCCACCTCGACATCGGGCATCGCGTCCTTAAGGGCGGCCAGAAGCGGGGTTGTGAGGATGGTGTCGCCGATGGCGGAGAGCCGGACAATCAGAACCCGCCGGGGGCGTCCCGGGAACCGCGCGCCTTCGCTCATTCGTCCGCGCCCTCTCCCTTGCCCGGCCTGCGGCGCCAGCGGTCGTGGAACCAGAGCCACTGCTCCGGGTACTTGCGAATCTGCAGCTCGATAATCTGCGTGAAATCCGCGGTGATCTTCAGGATTTTCTCGGACATGGTGCCCTCTTGCGGCGCCATAAGCAGGGGCCAGGTTTCGGTGTGCCAGCCCTCATCGTCGCGCACGGCAAACGCGGGCAGCAGGGGGCAGCGGGCGCGAAGCGCAAGCAGCGCAACTCCCTGGGCGGCGGAGGCCATCCTGCCGAAGAACGGCACAAAGACCGGTTTGATGATGGTGTTCTGGTCGGGAAGGATCGCGAGCATCTCGTTGTCCTTCAGCACCTGAAGCATGCGCGACGCCGGCTCGTCCTTGCTGATGACGCTGACCCCACCGCGGCTGCGCAGTCCGTTCACGTAAGCCGCGAGACGGGGGTCGTTGCAGTCCCGCGCGACGACGGAGAGGGGAAACCCCTCGCACGCCGCCCTCCGCCCCAGAAGCTCCCAGTTGCCGAAGTGCGCTGTGATGATGATGAGGCCGCGCCCCTGCGCGAGCGCTTCCGGTATGACCTCGCGGCCGTCCAGGCGGACCAGCGACCGAATCTTCTCCTCCGGGGCGCGGTAGCCCCAGAAGAACTCCACCGCCACGCGCCCGAAGTGCTCGAACACGCGCCGCGCGAGCTCCTGTATCTCCTCCTCCGTCTTCTCGGACTCGTACACGAACCGGAGGTTCTTCAGCGCGACGTTGCGGTAGCGCGCGGACAGGCGCCACACAGACC
>JAGVUD010000236.1 GCA_019136435.1 Armatimonadota bacterium
ATCGCGCGGCAGCAGCAGCTTCTTGCGAGCATGAGGGCTCAGTTCACTAAGCCGGAGAATCTGCTGAAGCTGCCGGGGATTCTGGCGATGGCGGACAAGGGCAGCCAGACTACGCTGACGCCCGCGCAGGCGATGTGCCTGGCGAACTTCGGGCGGCAGCTTGCGGCGGGGGGCATGCGGTTCGAGACCCTGCCCGTGACACCCCGCGGGTCGGCGCTTCAGAAGGACGACGCCGGGGCACGGGAACTGATCGGCCAGCTTTTCTTCAAGCGGTCCGCTCCGCCAGGCTCCAACCCGGGCTGAGCAGCGGCCGCGGCCGTACGAAAGGAACAGGCCCCCTTCTCAGCTTGAGAAGCCGGGGCCTGTTTCAATTGTGGGGCCCGGGAGGGCTCGCCTACACCTGCACCGCCGTGCCGCTGACGGAAACCATCAGCATGGAGCCCGACTGACCGAGCACTTCGTAATCGAGGTCTACCCCCACCACCGCGTTTGCGCCCATCTCGGCGGCGCGCTCCTCGAGTTCGTGTGTGGCGATGGTACGGGCGTGCTGAAGCTCCTTTTCGTATGCCGCGGCGCGGCCTCCCACGATGTCCGTGATTCCCGCGAAGAGATCCTTGAAGATGTTTGCCCCGACAATCGCTTCTCCCGTCACAATGCCGAGGTAATTGCGGATAGGCTGCCCCTCGATGGTGGGCGTGGTCGTAACGATCATTCCGTCCTCCTCACCGGCGTCAAGCCGGCACTACTTACTCCTGGACTTCGGGGGCTGGGCCGGCTGCTCTGCGGCCTGCGCCTTCTGCTCCAGCTTTCTGCGTTCCTGGACGCGCTTGCGCCGCTGTCTTAGCTCTCTCTGGCGAATCTGCAAGGCACTGTCTCCTTTCGTCTGGCGTGAATGCCTCTGCCATTGTAGCACCGGCCGCGGCGAAATGCGCGTGCGCGCCGGGCAGGAGTCTCGCCTGCCTGCAGCGAACTAACGAATTCGGTCATAACCTGATAACCATGCTCGACATCAAACTCATACGCTCAGAACCCGATACCGTCCGCAAGGCCCTTGCCCGCCGTGGCTATGGCGGCGCAGTGGATGATCTGATCGCCACGGACGAGAGGCGGCGCAAGCTGATCTCGTCCGTCGAGGACCTCAAGGCCCAGCGCAACCAGGCGTCCGACGCCATCGCACGCATAAAGAAGGAAAAGGGCGACGCCGCGGCGCTCATTGCGCGGATGAAAGAGGTCTCCGAAGAGATCAAGAATCTCGACGCGGAGCTTGCGGACGTGGAGAAGGCGCTGGACGCGAAGGCCGCCGAACTGCCAAACCTGCCGCACGCCAGCGTTCCGGAAGGGCGAACGGACGCCGACAACGTCGAGATTGACCGCTGGGGCACGCCGCGCTCCTTCGACTTCTTCCCGCAGGCGCACTGGGACATCGCGACGGCGCTCGACATCGTGGACTTCGAGCGCGGGGCGAAGATCGCTGGCTCGGGGTTCCCGCTGTTCAAGAAAGCCGGGGCGCGCCTCGAGCGGGCGCTCATCAGCTTTATGCTCGACCTGCACACCACGCGCCACGGCTACATCGAGATGCTTCCGCCATTCGTTACCCGCGCCGTCGTGATGTACGACAGCGGGAAGCTGCCCAAGTTCTCCGAGGATATGTACCACGTGGAGCTGGACGACCTGTGGCTGAACCCGACAGCCGAGGCGCCGGTCACGGGAATCCATGTGGACGAGATTCTGCCCGCCGAGTCGCTGCCCGTGAAGTATGTCGCGTACTGCGCCAGCTTCCGGCGCGAGGCCGGGGCTGCGGGCAAGGACACGCGCGGTCTCACGCGGCTGCATCAGTTCGACAAGGTGGAGCTGTTCCAGTTTACCGAGCCCGACAAAAGCTACGACGCGCTCGAAGAGATGCTCGGGCACGCGCGCGCCGTGCTCGAGACGCTCGAGCTGCCCTATCGCGTGCTGAACTGCTGCGCGGGCGATATAGGGCAGGCGGCGACGAAGATGTACGACCTGGAAGTGTGGGCGCCGGGCGTGGACCGGTGGCTGGAGGTGTCGAGCGTCTCGAACTGCACCGACTATCAGGCGCGCAGGGGAAACATCCGCTACCGTCCCGAGCCTCAGGCGAAGCCCGAGTTCGTGCACACGCTCAACGGAAGCGGCATCGCGCTCCCGCGCACGTTCATCGCCATCCTCGAGAACTTCCAGCAGCCGGACGGCAGCGTTGTGATTCCTGATGCGCTGCGGCCGTATATGGGCGGCATGCAGAGCATAGCCGCCGGGTAGGCGCTCCGGACCGGGTGGCGGCGGCTGCGCGACAGCCCAACGGGCCCTTCATTGCCTCGCCGCGGCGCCGCGCTGTAATCAGACGGATGCCACGCTGATCTGGTCAACAATCCGTAGTGGGTGATACACTGTATGTACACAGCCAGTCGGAACCGGAGGACGCGCGTTGATCAAGAAACTCACCAGGCACGGCAACAGTCTGGCGCTCGTTATTGAGCGCCCGATCCTGGATCTTCTCAATATGGACAGCGAGACGCCCGTGGAGATTACGACCGACGGAAATGTGCTGATCGTCTCACCGGTCAGGGACGAAGCCCGCGCTGACCGACTGACGAAGGCCCTGGAGCGTGCAAACCAGAAATACGGCCGGGCGCTGAAGCGTCTGGCCGAGTAGGTGGCGCCCCCAGACTTCCTGAGTCTGGAGGATCTCCTCCACATCACGCAGAACCACCCGTTTCTCGATGGCAACAAGCGCACTGGCGCGGTTGCGGCTATCGTCTTCCTCGCCCTGAACGGCGTCGCTCTGCAGGTGGGCGAAGACGATCTGGAGGATCTTGTGTGCCGTGTGGCGACGGGCCAGGCGGGCAAGTCGTCAGTTGCTGCATTCCTTCGCGCCAACGCACCGTGAATGCTCGTTCAGACCCGGGCGGACGACAGAGTTGGAGAAGCCTGCCTGTGGGGTGCCCTGCTTCATAGCCCCTTCCTGCCCGTCTCCGCCTCCTCACGCAGCGACTTCGCTATCGTCTGCCGCGCTTCGTCTATGATCTCGGCGACGTCGCTCGTCGCATACGTCCGCTCGTCAAACGAGCGCATCTCGAGCGTCTTCAGGAACCCCTCGAACTCCCCGAAATACGACCCGTAGATGTGGAACGAATCCGAGATGTGCGTGTACTGCCCCGCGCGAACCGGGCGCCCGAGCCTCTCCGACACCTGCACGGCGAGGGCACGCTGGAGATCGGTGAAGGCGTACATGTTCATGAACGCGGCCTTGAAAGCGTCGTTCGAGCGCATGTGGACGTTCATCACAAGCTCGCCGTCAAAGATGCGGCACCAGATCCGCTGCAGGCAGGCCGGGTCGTGGATGCCCGCGTCTTCCCACGGCTTCCAGGTGATTGCCTGCGCCCGCCGCGTGTGCGGGGCTTCGGCGAGCGCGTCCACGATGTATTCGAGCTGCCGCACGGGCTCCGCCAGGCCGGGAGCCGTGTACGCGGCGAGGCGTTCGTGATAGGTGTATTCCCACTTCCCCTCGGCCGGGTTCACCCAGTGATCGTGAATGCCGTCCACAACCTCCTGCCGGTAGGCTTCAAGCTCCACAATCCCCCCGGGAAAGGCGCGGTGAATACGGGGCTCGGCCATCGGCTCGGCCACCGCAAGAACGCAGATGGCGTCGCGGCTGGGCGGGTCTCCCGGCTTGTCGTACTGCGTCGCGATGGGCGCCCCGCGCTCCCAGGTCTCGACGACGGCTTTCTCCCAGACCTCGGGGAGGGTCCGCGCGGCAATCTGCACAATCGGAAGTGTCAGCGTCATGCCCGTGCCCCTCTTTCCAGCGCCGCCCTGATCGCGTCCGCCGACGCCTCGATGGTGTAGTCCACGATCTCGTCGGTGTGCGCCGGCGAGATGAACCAGTTGTGTCCGGGATCGAAGTAGATGCGCCGGTTGGCGGCCTCGTCGTAGAAGGCATTCGCAAGCTCGTCCAGCCCTTCGCCGAAACTCAGCCGGGGCATCGGCGGCTGTCCGGCGCTGCGGGCGTCCACTCCCGCATCGGACATCACGCGGTCCAGCCCGTCCATCAGCCTCCTGCCCTGCCGCCAGATGGCGGCGACCCCGTCTGTCTCCTCCATCAGCCGGATGGTCGCAATGGCCGCCGCGACGCCGATGAGCTGGCCGTGGAAGGTGGCCGCCACCCACACATGCCCCGCCTGCTCCATGATCTCACGCTTCCCGACAACCATCGCGACATCGTAGCCGTTGCCAAGCGCTTTGCCGAAGGTCGAGAGGTCCGGCGTCACTCCCGTGAACTCCTGATACCCGCCAAGCGCAAAGCGGAAGCCGGTCTTCACCTCGTCGAAGCAGAGCAGCGTGCCGTGCTCGGCGCAGAGCTGCTGAACTCCGGCAAGGTACCCGTCAGACGGGCCTCGTCCCTGAAACGCCTCCAGCATGAAAACCGCGTATTCCTCCCTGTGCGCCTCCAGAGCCTGCTTCAGAGAGCCGAGATCGTTGTAGCCCACCGCCGTAGTCAGCGCGCCGACAGCCTTCGGGACGCCAGCGCCGTCGGGGTCGGCCCAGTCGTGCCAGCCGTGGTAGCCACACCTCAGCACCCGGTCGCGCCCGGTCACCGCCCGGGCGATCTTCACCGCTCCCGTGGTCGCGCCCGAGCCGCCCGTGAAGTAGCTCAGCATGTCGCAGGACGGAATCAGCCGCGCCAGCTTCTCCGCGAGTTCCAGTTCCTTCGGGTGGTGGATGTTGAAGATCACCCCCTCGTCCACCTGAGCCTTGACGGCGGCGTCAACGTCCGGATTGCCGTAGCCGACCAGCATCGGCCCGAACGCGCACAGATAGTCAATGTACTCGTTCCCGTCGGCGTCCCAGAAGCTCGCGCCCTTGCCGCGCACCGCGTAGATCGGGTAGCGCCCGTTCACTTTGCCCGGGCGCTTGTGCCCCTGTCCCCCGCCGAGCAGAAGGGTCCGTGCCTTCTCGAAAAGACGTTCCGATGTTTCGATCGTTCTCATCTGCCTGTCTCCTCTCGGGCTACTTCGATCCGGGGCCCCTCACCACGACCAGTGCCGCGCTCCGGGCCGGAACGCTCACAGACTGCGCCGGAGCCGAGCTGCGGGCCGACGACAGCCTGCCCTCCGGCCCGAACACCGTCACCTCGAACCGGCCGCCCTCGTTCACCCCGGCGGCCTCCAGCGGCAGGTTCACGGTCACCTCGCGGGCCTCGTCCGACATGTTCGCCAGCGCCACGGCCGCCGCGCCATCATCAGAGAGCCACGCGGACGCCAGCACCGACGGCAGGTCGATCGGATACGTGCCCGAGAACGAACCCGTTCCCTCTCCCTTGATGCGCGGGTTGTCCCCTTCCGCCGCGACCTCTCCCAGGAACCGTCCCCACGCAAGGAACTCGTGCCCGTGATTTCTGCAGCGCGCCAGATTGCGCAGGAACTCCGCCTCCGCGGCAGCCTTCGGGTCCATAATCCTGTCCACGTTGACCCACCCGAGCTGCGATCCCCACACGAAAGCGCGCGCCATCTTCGCCCGCCAGGGCAGCGAGCGCTGCAGATCGTCGCCGGGAATGTACTGGAACCCGAAAGAGAGCGCGCGGCCCGAGTAAACGGCCGGGAAGATCGGCACCGGACGCGCCGAGGCCGAGGTCGGCGTGTTCACCAGAAGCAGCGCGTCGAGCTGGTCGTTCCAGCACTCGCCGTCCTCTTCTGTCGTAAGTGCCTTGCCCTTCGGAAGCTCGCGGCGGATCTGGTCGAGCATCCGCCGGTACCCGTCCACCCAGAACGTGCCGCCGCCGGGCAGGTGGCCGTGGTCTTCGGCCAGGCACCGCTCGGGATAGGCCGCGCCGATCTGGTCGATGTACACAGCGTCCACGCCGCACTCCTGCGTCAGCCGCTTCACCAGACCGGCGATCTTGTTCTGCCAGAACCCGGTCGCGGGGCACATCACGTTCAGCGGAACCTTCGAGCCGTACACCTCGGTGTAAGGCTCTCCGCTGTCTTTGCGCGCCGCCCACTTGCTGCCGCCCTCGTCGTTCCACGTCTTCGAGTTCGGGTCGCAGAGGCGCCCGTTGATGTAGGGCATCACGTGGAATCCCGCTTCCTGAAGCTTCTTGATTCCCTCCACGAACCCCGCCTTGGGCGGGAAATACTCGGGGTAGAGCGTGTCGTAGGGGATTTCGTGCCAGCGATACCAGTGCAGGGAAATCGGCACGCCGAAGTAGGCGGCTGCTTTCCGGCAGGACTCGACGTTCGTAAGCGGCTCGGGGTCGGGCATCAGCCAGATGTCGGTCTCCCGCATCCAGTCCGGGATGCCGCGCTTCGCCAGTGAGAGGTTCTTTCCCCACTTCGTCTCGCTGGTGAACTCACGGTATATGTGCGCCGCCTCGTAATGATCGCCGCGGAATGCGCCGATGGCGGCTTCGTACGGCAGGCGGAAGCTGGTCGCCTTCCTGTCAATGGCGGGCCAGTTGGTGCAGATGAACGCCGCGCCTGCCGCGTCCGCTCTGGCGCTCAGATGTTTGTGGCTGCCCGAGCGGTCGTGCAGCCCGATGTAGAGCCCGCGTCCGCCGTTGTGGAACGCCGCGAATTGCATGGCCGCCATCACGCTCGGATAGGTTCCGCCGTAGGACATGCCGGGCTTCACGTCGTACTCCACGCCCCATCCCGCGGGGGCCGCGAACTTCAGCCTGCGGCGCAGCACGATGCCGGGGATTCTCGGAAAGTCCGCCCGCCGCACCTGCCAGCCCCCGGCCAGCTCCGCCGAAAGCGACCAGTGCGTCATGGACTTCGAGGGCTCAGCGCGGACGGTCATCGTGACGCCCTTCAGCCCGTGAGACGCGTCTTCGGCCCATTCGATCGTGACCCTCTCCGGGCGCTCTTCGATGCGCGACACCTTCAGGCCGGTGCAGGGCACTTCGGCGGTCTGCGTGCCCGGCCCATTGAGCGCGAGTTGCCAGAGCGCCTGTCCCTGGGCCGGCGCCTCCACCCACGCCGCCCGTCCGGTCTTCAGGCTGGTCAGGGCAAGCTGTCCGTCCCGGACTGAAAACTCCAGCGCCAGATCTCCGCTCTTCAGCGCCGCCGTCGTGTCCTTCATTGCATCGTCTCCTCGTCCTGCCGCGGCCGAAATCACCAGCGCCGCCGCCGCAAAGCAGATAATCCCGCGCATGTCTGTCTTCATGGATCTGGGTCTCAGCGCGGCCGCCCGCGCTTTGACGACCACTCCCGGATCATCACGATCAGCGCCCCGATGGCGCCCAGACCCAGACACCCCGCCAGGGTCCGAGCCGACCTTTCGGCGTTCTCGGGTTTCACATCGTGTTTCATAGCCTCTGAGATCCTGCCTTTCACCTGTGTTGTAGCCCGGCCGATGAGAGGTTCGGCGTGGCTTACCCGCCCTCCTGCCGCGGCGCAATGCGAGCCCTTTGCTTGGAGAATTTGACTGTACTGCATACGCGCGGATATACTCCCAAGGTTCTCTGGAACCGCGCAGGCAAATTTCCAGGTCTATACTGCCAGAGCTTCAGACCTGTACAGACACGGGTGCTATGGATCGACAGAAACTTTCGGCGGAACTACGCTCAGCATTCAAGAAAAGCGATACGAGAGCAATACGGCGGGACGGCGGCGTTCCGGCGACGGTGTACGGCAAGCACATTGACGAGTCTGTCAGCATCAAAGTGATGCTGGCCGACCTCAAGCAGTGCGTCGCCAGCGGAACTGGCAGCAATGCCGTCATCGATCTCGTGATCGAGGGCAACGGCCAACCGCGGACTCTGCCGGTCCTTGTCAACCACATACAGATTGACCCGGTCAGCCGCGGCGTCCTGCACGTTGACTTCCACACCATTTCGATGGACGAGAAGGTCACCGCCAGCGTCGCCGTCGTGCTCGTCGGTGATTCGCCGGGCGTCAAAGAGGGCGGCACGCTGGACCACGTCCACCGTGAGTTGACGATCCAGGCGCTGCCCGACAAGATTCCGCCTCAGATCGAGGTCGACATCTCCGAACTCGCCATCGGCGACTCGGTCAAGATCGGCGACCTGAGCATTCCGGACGTGGCTATCGAAGGTCCTCCGGACGACCCGGTCGTAATAATCCGCGTCAGCCACGTTCATGCGGTTGAAGCGCCGGAGGCCGAGGGCAAAGAGGAAACCGAAGGCGCCGAGGAAGCCGAAGCAGAGTCCTCAGCCGAGGCAACCTCGGAATCCGCCGGGTAGGATTCCGCACAGCGCCCCCCGTTGCGTTTTTGACTTGCCGGGCAGCAGCGCCCTTGCCGCGCCCGGCATTTCTGCTTCCTGACTGCCACTGCGGCAGTTCCGTGGCACAGCACATATAATGCGCTGCGTGAAGGCATCAACCTCAGTATCTCCAGCGCCTGTTGAGTTGCGGGCGGCCGCCGCGGCGCCGGTGGCGGAGCCGATCATCCGCCAGATCAACGGCATCGAGGACGAGTCCGTGCCCTCCTCGCGCGTCATCCTGTTCAACGACGACTACCACTCCATGGAGGAGGTCGTCCTGCAGATTCAGAAGGCGACCGGCTACAGCCTTGAAAAAGCCGAGGCGATCATGTTCGAAGCGCACACGACCGGGCTGGCTGTCGTCTACGCGGGGGATCCGGACGACTGCGGGCGCGTCGCGGGCGTACTGGAGCAGATCGGGCTCCATGTGGCGGTCGAAGCCGGGTGATTGAATGCCCTGCGATGTGATGCGGCCATTGAGACAGAGCGGGGGCCACGGGCGGATGTTTCTTATAATCCTTGGAGTTGCTTTGCTGGCGGCCGTCAGCGGCGAGGCGCTCTTCGCCGCCGAAGAGCAGAACCTGGCTGTCGCGGTGGACGAGTGGAAGCCGAACGAAGACGGGGGCAACCCGCCCAGAGCATTCCCTGAAACCTCCATACAGCCGGCTGGCTCGCCGGCCCTGCGCCTCATCTACACCGACTCGGCCCCCCACTGGGGAAATGTCGCGCGTCCGGTGCAGGTGCCGCCCACGACGCGAGCGGTGTCACTCCGCTTTTACAAGCATTCCGCCTCGCCCGGCGCCGCGCTTCATCTCTGGCTCAAGGAGCCGGACGGCGATGCCTGGGTGCAGGAGGTCGTGATTGACGGCAGGGGCTTGAGCGATCTGCCGGACGGCTGGCACGACGTTCAGGCGGCCGTGGGCAGCTTCCGCCACGAGTCCCGCGGGGACGGGAAGCGGGGCATGGCGGCGGCCAGCAGCCTCATGGTCGGGTGCAACTTCGCGGACCTCGACGTGAGCTTTCAAGAGATACGCTTCGTTCTCGCCGGTGAAGCCCCCGGCGCATCGCCCGCCGTCCTTCCACCGCCCACGCCCGAGGAAGGCGAGAAGGGCAGGGTCGCCATCCTCTCTGAGAATTTCGTGGAGCGCAGGGCCAACCCGCTGGAGGATCTGGCCGCGCCTGTGGAAAGTGAACGGGAGGAATTGCTCACGGGACAAGATGAGGAGACCGGCTCGCCGTCCGCCGCCGACCCGCAGTGGCTCGCAGAGATGGCAAGACGCGCGGGCTACGGAGCGACGCTGCTCTCGGCCTCGGCGCTGGAAAGCCCGGGGTATCTTTCGCCCAACAGCTTCGACATTCTCATCATTCCGTCCGCCCCGTACTACCCCCTGTCGTGCGCTGGCGCCATCCGCTCTTTCCTTACTGGCGGCGGCAGCCTCTTCACAACGGGCGGCTACGCGTTCGACAGGCCGTGCGTGCGGGCGGGCGGCGGCTGGCTTCCCGTTGAGCAGTCTCTAACGGTCGAGGAGGTGGACAAAGGCGTCGAGTCCGTGGGGCTGAACCATCGCTTCGGCATACCCGGCGACGGCCGCGGCCCGCAGCCGGGCCAGATTCCGCTGTTCGACCCCGCCAATCCGCTCAAGAGCGCGGCGTATGCCGAATCGCTGGTGCCCTTCATACCGCGCATCCGTCTGGACGGCCCCTTCGAGGGATGGGCGGCCTCCGCGCTTCTCGGGTCGAATAACCCGGTGTTTCCCAAAGCGTACGCGAGGCGCGTCCCGCTCCTGATGGGCTACGACCAGATCGGGCGTGAAGCGGGCGCCCTGGGGCAGATCGTCCACAACTTCGCCGGGCCGTTCAAGGGGTCGAGCTGGGCGGCATTCGGCATCACGAACACCGACCTGTTCTCGCGCACCGGGCCGCTGTCCATGGAGTTCGGCGACATTCTGGACCGGCTGCGTCAGAAGGTCTATCTCCGGACGCTCAAGACCGATCTCGCGCTTTACAAGCCCGGCGAGTCCGCCACCCTCTCCGCCGTGTGCGAGAACTTCTCCAAAGAGCCGGTCCGGGTCTGGGTGCGCTTCGAGATTCAGGACCGCGCCGGGATTCCCGTCGGCTCCCTCGCGCCGGTCGAGCAGGAGATCGCGGCGGGATTCGAGCAGCGCGTTGAGTCTATCTGGAGCGTGCCGCCCGGTGGGGCTTCGGACTTCTACCGCGTGCGCTGCCAGATGGTGGCCGAGTCGCTCGAGGACGAGATGGCGACGGCGTTCTGCGTGGATGACCCCGCCCTCAGGGCCAGGGGGTTTCCGCTCGCCTTTCGCGACAACTACTTCCGGCGCGGCGAGGCTCCGGCGTTTATGCTCGGCACCAATCAGACGGGGGCCGTGTTCTCGTCCGAGTTCGAGGATCCGCTGGTGTGGGACCGCGACCTGAGCGCGATGCGCTCGAACGGCCTCAGCATCATGCGCGTGCTGCATTTCAGCCCGTATGTCGTTTCCGCGTCCGGCACGACGAGCGCCAAACCGCTGGAACTGGGCGTGGACAGGCTTCCGACGTGGCTCGAGCGCAAGCTCGACGCGCTGGTGCAGCTCTCTGCCCGGCATCAGATCGTGCTGTTCCTCACGCTCCACGACTGGATGGGCATGAATCTGACGGACGAGGAGCTTGCCGCCCAGCGCAAGTTCGCGAAGCTCGTGGCGGGGCGATACGCCGATTGCCCGCACGTGATGTACGACGTTCAGAACGAGCCGGACGTGAAGCTCGGCGCCCCCGAATCGGACGCCGCGCTCTGGAACCGCTTCCTGAAAGAGAAGTACGGCGACCAGGCGGCGCTGGCGGCGGCCTGGGGCAAGTACCTCGGTGACGAGAAGCTCGGCAGCGTTTCCCTCGCGCCGTCGCCCGACGAATGGCCGAACGTGCGCGCCGCCGACCAGAACCTGTTCCGTGTGTGGCTGTTCAACAGATGGATGGGCGAAAACGCGGGAGGGGTTCGCGATGCCTCGAAGGCGCTCGTCACGGTAGGGTATCTTCAGACCGTGAGCGCCGCCGATCAGCTTATGGGCAACGCGTGGCAGGACTTCACGAACAAGCATTACTACGGCCCAAAGGAGCAGTTCGCGCACGAGATCAAGCTCATTGACCGGCGCTTCGCGGGCAAGGGGTTCTCCGCCGGCGAGTTCGGCAGCCTGCTCGACCAGCAGGCGCGCATTCAGGGACGCTCGCGCGACGAGGCGGACTGGGACTGGTTCTACGAGGTCGCCGGAACTACGCTGGGGCAGGGCGGCGCGTTCGTTCTCAACTGGTGCTGGAAAGAGATGCCCGATAACGTCTTCCCGTGGGGCATCAGTTCGCCGAACGACGAGGTCCCGCGCGAGACGCTGCTCGCGTTCCGCGCTTTTGCGCTGGCGACGCGCGGGTTTGTGCCCGCGTACGCCTCGCCTGCCGTGTTTCTGGCCGTTCCCGACCTCAACCGCATGGGCGCCGGGGGCGAGTCCGTCAACAGAGCGGCGTACAACGCGATTGACGCCCTCATCCGGCAGCGGGTGGAGTTCGGAGTCATCAACGAGATGTCGCTGAAAGACCTGCCGCCCTCCGCGAAAGCTGTTTTTCTGCCCGTGCCGTATCTGCTCAGCGACGACGCCTTCTCGTCCCTGAAGTCCTTTGTCGAAGGCGGCGGCACGCTCTACGTTTCCGGCGACATCACCTTCGACCCGGCCCGCAAACGGACGCGGCAGGATCGGCTGAAGGATGTGTTCGGGCTGGAGTTCACGAAGGAGGCCCAGGCGCCGCTTCTGGCCGGCGCGTCTGCTGACGGCAAGCGCCTTCCCGCAATCGAGGCTGCGGCGTCCGGCGCGGCTCAGGTCGCGGAAACGGGTCTGTGGCTCAACAAATGCGGCGCGGGGCAGGCGATCTTCAACCCCGTGCCCGCCGAGCTGGCGGGTATGCCGGTTCCGGATTACGCGAAGGTGCTCGATCTGGCGGGCATCGAGCGTTTCCCCGTGACTCCGGACGACCCGTCGCTGATCGTTTACCGCACGGGCGGCGCGGACGAGCAGGCCTGGTTCCTGCACAACCGGGGCGAAAAGCCGGTGGATGCCGCGCTTCCTGGCGGGACGCAGCTTCGGATCGAACCCGGGCGCAAGGCTCTGGTCATCACCAAAGCGGGGCAGGTGAACAGACTCATCGCGAAGGGCGCGGTGAAGCTTGCGGGCAAGGACTGGGCGGAGTTCGGAGCCGAGTGCATGGCCGTCAGCCTCGACGGCAAGCCGCTCGCCGGGGCCGGGCAGATAGCGCTCTGTCCCCTCGGAACGTGCGAAATCAGGCTGCGCGGGTTCGCGGGCGGCGATGCCGAAGCGTGGGTGGGGGAGGTGGACGGCGAGAGGTGGAGGACGCTTGCCCGGCGGTCACCGCAGCAGGCAGGCGACCTGCTGATTATCCCCGCCGAAACCAGCCTGCGCTTTGCGCTGATGGTGCTCGGCCCCCGCGCGGAGCTACAGACCGCCGCCGACACCCTCGCGCGGCGGCTTGCCTTCTCCGAGTAACACCATACCGTCGTCACCGATGGGCCGGGAGATGCCTCCCGGCCCTGCCCTTCTCCCGGGACATCTGTCCCGCCTCCGTCAGCCGCTACTGCTTCGCGTTCAACCCCATCTGCACATCGCCGGCCGAGCTGTTCTTGATCTTCTCGCCGCCGCGCAGCCGGTTGCCCACAATCATCGCCGCCTTCACGTCCTTGCCCAGCTCGATCTGAGTCTTCCCCTCGTCCATGAAGTCGCATCCCTGCAGGCTCATCCCGCCGTTTGATGCCCGGATGCAGGGCGCGCCGGAGCCTTTCTGGTCCCAGCCGGTGAAGTGGCAGTTGCTGAAGCTGTGCTGCCCCGAGCCCTCGAGCACGGCGTGCGACTCGGTCACGCCGGCCACGCCCCAGAACCCGCAGCCCGTGAACTTGACCGGCCCGCTGTTCGACGGCTTCACCTCGATTCCCGCCATAAACTGCCCGTTCGAGAACGCTACCCCCGCGTGTCCCTGCACCGCCTCCACCAGCACCGCCGTCGGTCCGATGTCCGATCCGCACTGCGTCAGAACCGCGTTGCCCGGGCCGTCCGCAAACGCCTTGAAGTGGAAGCCCACCTTGTACCAGATGCAGAAGCAGTTGTTCATATACTCCCAGTCGGTGCGGCCGATCACAAACGCCGTCGCGTTCGCCTTCAGATACGCCTGCATCGCGTCCGAGGAGTCCCAGAACGGCCACAGATGCACGTCCTCGATGCGCCCGACGTCGAAGCACTTGTCAACCAGAACACCGATGTGCAGCGGCTGTGCGTAGAGGCCCCGGATGAGATGCCGCCCGGCGGGAAACGTCCCGAAGTCCACGCCCGCCCACGGGTTCACCAGCAGCACGTCCAGCACCGAGCAGTTGTCGCCGATGCCGCGAACGGTCCAGGGGTAGGGCCTCGGCTTCTCAACGGACTGCTCCGGGTAGAAGACGGTCAGCCCTTTCAGCGTGCCGTTCGAGCGCAGGGTGATGAACGGCTCGCCCTCCAGGCCGCCTTTGCTGTCCACTGCCAGAAGCGTGGTTCCCAGCATCTGCGTTCGCGCCGTCG
>JAGVUD010000510.1 GCA_019136435.1 Armatimonadota bacterium
GACCTTACTGCCGCGTGGCGCTGTGGACGACACCGGCGGCCTCCCGCTCACCCCCCAGAACACCCCTGAGTGTGCCAGAATAGGGGCAGGCGGTTTCGTCGCGGACGGAACCAGAAAGCGAGACTCCAACGTAGGCTTCACTATGCCGCCGAACCAGTCAAGACGCCTTCGCTGCGCCGGGTGCGCCCTCATTGCCCTGTCCGCAGCGTACCTGGCCGCCGTGGCGGCGCTGATGCTGGCGCAGCGATACGTCGGCGAGCGGGTCTGGTTCGTGACCTGGGTGACGTACGCTCCTCAGCACGCCGCGGCGATTCCCGTGGTTCCCCTGCTTGTGTGGGCCGTTCTGGCGCGCAGCTCACGCGCGGTGCTGCTGAACCTCGCTTCCCTGGCGGTCGTCTTCTTCGGCCTGATGGGATACTGCTGGCACCTCGACCCCGGCCCGGGCCCGGATACGCTGCGCGTGATGACCTACAACATCCACTATCTGGACGGCGGGCTCGAACCGGTGGCGCGGACGATTGCCGCGGAGAAGCCGGATTTCGTGGTGCTGCAGGAAGTCAGCCCGAGGCCCGGAAAGCCGCATCCGATGGGACTGCTCAAGACACGGCTGCCGCAGTACAGGTTCGCATCGCACAAAGGGCTGGCGGTGGGGTCGAAGTACCCGATTGTTCACACCGAGACGCGCGTGACATGGCCGGAGCCCTCCGGACGCCCCGCCCTGCGGGTGGACGTGAAGGCGCGCGGACGCACCGTGCACATCTTCGCGGCGCATCTGGCGGTGGCGATTGACGACGAGCTGATCGAGAAGCGCTGGAGCGCCATCCCTTCGTACACAAAGCACTCGACCAACGTCCGCTCCAACCAGACGCGAAGGCTGCTCGACTGGACGACGCGGGTGAACGGCCCGGTCATCCTGGCCTGGGACTTCAACACCCCACCCCGCGGGCGCATCTACGGGCGAATACGCGACAGGTATCGCGACGCGTTCGCCGCGGCCGGCCGGGGACTCGGGCACACCTTCCGAAGCGACCTGCCCATGCTTCGCATTGACTATGTGTTCACGAGCGACGAAGTGAAGCCGAGGCGCGCGTGGGTGCCCGATTCGCACGCGTCCGACCACAAGCCGCTGGTGGCCGAGGTGGGGCTCCCCTGACGGAAAGGGATTCCTCCCGGAGGTCGGAATGACATGGCGATGGGTCGGAAGGACATACCGAATCAGCCCAAGGTGAAATCGCCCCGCCGGATTGCGCGGGCAAGCACTATGAACAGCAGCAGGGCGGTGACCGGCAGTATCACAAGACGCATCGCGTCCTCGTAAGCCCCGAGCATGCCGTGGCGGTGCACCTTCAAGACGAGAAACAGGTTGTACGCAACATAGTAGCCCACAAGCAGGAATCCCTCCCATCGCCGGATCGAGAGACGGGAAGCAAAGATGGGCAAACAGGCTGCGGTCACGAAAATCATCATCGGCATATCGAAGTGCAGAACGCTCTCCGGCACCACGATGCCCGACGGAGCCAGAGCGGCGCCAATGCCAAGAGCGCCGGTAATGTTGAAGATCGTGCTCCCAACGACGTTCCCGACCGCGATGTCCCGCGCGCCGCGGATGGTGGCGGCAACGGAGACGGCCACCTCCGGCATGGATGTCCCGAGCGCGACGATGGTCAGCCCGATGAGCAGATCGCTGACCCCGAGAGAGCGGGCGATCTCGGAGGCGCCGTCCACGAGCAACCGGGCCCCGACGACCAGGACGGCAAGGCCGAGAACGATGAACAGAAGCTGCAAAGCGGCATATCCCGCGCCGCGGCCGGGAGCCCTGCCTGCACCCTCACCAAGTGCCGGCGCAGCCTTGCCGTCACGTCCTGATCTCCAGACTACAAACCAGCTATACCCGAAGAACCCGCTGAGGAGCAGCAAGCCATCAACCTTGCCCAGTATCCCATCCCATGCCATGGCAAGCAGGACCACCGACGCAGCGATCATCATGGGCACGTCCCAGTGGACAAGCTGGAGAGAGATGGAAAGCGGCCGGATTGCCGCGCAGACGCCCAGAATCAGCAGAATGTTGAGGATGTTGCTGCCGATGGCGTTACCGACGGCAATGTCCGCGTTTCCAGCCAGGGCCGCGTGCGCGCTGACGACGACCTCGGGCGCGCTGGTGCCGTATGCGACAACAGTGAGCCCGACAACGAGCGGCGAAACCCCCAGCAGCAATGCCAGGCGCGATGCGCCCCGCACCAGAAGCTCCGCCCCTGCCGCCAGCAGGGCCAGACCCACAACAAGGTACACAACGCTCATCGATTCGCCGCGAGCGGGAAACGGGAGGACGGCACCAGGGTGGCAGACACTGACGAGAGCACTTTCATGCTTCACAACTACGCGCCCAGGACCTGCAAAACCTGCCCGGATTTACGGCCGCGCGGCCGCAGGTCCGGGCCACCCGCGAAGCACGACAAGCCCTCACTTGCCGGGCCGGGTTGACGCCATTGCGGCGGCGGCGATGCGCTTCAGCATCCCCGCGAACACGAACTGGTGCAGCGGGAAGAGCGCATACCAGTACAGCAGGCCAAAGAGGCCGACCGGGTCAAAGATGGCGGTCTGGCGGATGCGGGCCCCGTCGCCCTCCGGCTCCACCTCGAAATCCAGCCACGCGCGCCCCGGGAGCTTCATCTCAGCCGCCAGCCGCAACCGGCGGCCCGGCTCATAGTCCTCCACCCGCCAGAAATCCACCGT
>JAGVUD010000374.1 GCA_019136435.1 Armatimonadota bacterium
GAACGAAGCCGCTTCGACCCCGTTCACCCATACCGAGCCGCACCCGTCCAGCCCTTCGAACAGCACCCGGCGCGCAGTGCCTTCCGCGAGCCAATCATCGGGAAGAACGGTTTCGTACACCCAGTGGCGGTTCTCCACCCACTCGCAGAGCCGGGCGTTCAGGCCGCTGTTCCAGTCCGGAAGAAGCCCGGCCTCCTTCAGGGCAAGCTGCACCGACCCCGGCACGCGGGCGGGAATCGCCGGAACCTCCGCCGACGGCGACGCGCCAATCTCCATCGAACTGTCCATCCGCCACAGGTGCGGCGTCCATCCGGAGAGCTTCCACGGCAGTTCGCTCAGGTCTCTGCGAGTTCTCAACGGGCCTCCACCTCCAGAGCAGTCTGCCGGGAGCCGGACGCAATCAGGCTCCGGCCCTTCCATGTTACTTTCGCGCCCTCGATGACCCCCGCAAGCGTGGGAGTCTTCCCGTCGCTTGTCCGCACCAGCGCGAACGCGGCATCCGCCGCAAGCTCCGCCCCCGCCTTGGTGCTCCCGATTGCCACGTAGTCCACGGCCTCACCGTCGCGGATCGTCAGAACGCCGTTCTCGAAGCTGCACGCTGCCTGCGCGCCGCCGCTGCGAGGCGCGAGCACTGTCACAATGTCGAGCGTCTTCGCTCTGGCGCGCGCCATCGCCAGCGGCACCGTCCGGTTGGCGGTCTCAGCCGGGCAGCGGGCCGAGTAGAGTGTCGCGGGGGCGCTGCTGAAGGCGCACACATCCAGCGCCAGTCTGCCCTGGCGCCACTGCCCCGCCCATGAACTCGCCGCGCCGTACGCCTTCGCATCCGTCACGTGCGCGTATTCGAGCGCCGGAGCATCTTCCGCTTCGGGCAGCTTCTCCAGCGTCAGAGCGCCCTCGCTGCGGAGGAACCAGTCGTACGTGTGCTCTTCCGCGCTCTGGAGATGATCAACCAGAACGAATCTCTCGCCGACGCGAATCACCGACCTTCTCTGCAGCACGCCCGGATAGGCTTCTTCCGTCTCAGCCTGCGCCGCTTCAAACGTTTCTCCGGCGGCAAAGATGGTCAGGCGGCGCTCCTGTGTCCGGGCCTGGTTCTTCCCGTCCACAACCACCGTGTTGTGGCCAGGCGTTCCGGTGTACCAGGGCATAATCGGCGAGCCGTACCCCGGCGTCCCGTAGTCGGCCGACCAGAGCTTGCCGAGTGCGAACAGAGTGACCCCCATCTTGTCGAACTGCCCGTGTCCCATAAACGGGCCGTAGTCCAGCGTCATCATCGCGCCATCGCGCGAGCGCAGCGCCGCGATGCCGAGCACCGGGAAGTTCACCGACTTGACACCCGGCGCCGCCGCTGTCCGGGGTAGGGGCCGCCCCTGAAGAAGCGCCCAGAACGAGTTGCGCGCCGTCTTCTGCCGGCCGCAGGCTTCCTTGAGCCCCCAGCCGATAGCCGGGTCGCCAATGCGCGCCCAGGCCAGCTCGTAATGATTCGCCGGCAGGAAGCTGTTGTACCAGCCGTCGTTGATGGCTGGAAGCCGCGTGTCGGGGTACATATACCCGAGCGGTGCGGTGAACATCGCCTTCAGGCTCTTGCCGGGCTTCGGCTCCAGGTGATACAGGTCAACGCCGTGGTGATAGGCCGCCTCCGCAAGATACAGAAACGCACCCAGCGGATAGAAATGGTAGGTGTGCACCGACTCCGGCCATAGCCCGTCGTCCCCGAGTTCCTCGCTGATCTGTCTGCGGAACTCCGCCAGCGCATAGTCCACAAGTCTGCTGTCGCCGATTGCGTAGCCGATGACCCCCACCGCCGAGAGATGCCACGAGTGCCAGTTGCCGCGCACGTTGAGGCTCATCAGCCCCTCGCCGATCGGGCGCAGCAGCCTGTTTTCAATCAACTCCGTCTCCCGCTTCGAGAGCACCCCCGCCGAGCGCGCGAAATCGTACGCCCCTGCCAGCTCTATGGACCAGACCGCCTCGCAGAGCGATTGATACATCATGCCGCCCTGCGTCTGGGTGGTGTGCGGTCCGGGATAGGCCGCGGCGTACTTCAGCAGAATTTCCCCGGCCTTGCGGGCGTACTCGCGCTTTCCTTCCACCGCGCTGACAATGCCCATGTTCAGCGCCGCCACCGCAAGCTGATTGTGTATCTGCCAGCGCACCGCCCCGTCATACTTCTCGCCCGCGTACACCTTGCCGCAGGCGCTGCAGGGGTAACCTTCGGGGTGCTCCCTGCCGTCCGTCGGAAACGTCAGCCTGCTTCCGCATTCGCAGAAGAAATGATGATAGTGCCCGCTGCGCGCCGGAATCTCGATCTTCCGCTTCATCCACAGGTCCGCGCCCGAGCGCACGCCCGTTCCGGCAAACGCATGGTCGCTGTCTGCGTCTTCGCCTTCGTAGGCGGCGCGCTTCCAGTCTAGCCGCCTGATCTCGCTTTGCAGCCGCGCCAGTTCCTTCGCGTCAAGAAACAGAGAGGGCCCGGCCTCTTGACTGGCGGCGTTGCAGGAACCCGCGCCGCCGGCGAGAAGAATCATCAGAAAGAGACAGAATGAAGTGATCATACGAGTTCCAGCTTTCGAGGGTCTTTACGAGCCTGAGTTAGGCGCGGGCGCCCGCGGCTCCTCCGCCGCCGGGAGGCCACGATGACGGCAAGACTTCTCTCAGGACCAAACGCCGCCCTTCTCACCGACTTCTATGAGTTGACGATGATGGCGGGGTACCTCCGTCAGGGGCGCGGG
>JAGVUD010000269.1 GCA_019136435.1 Armatimonadota bacterium
GAAGACGACGCGTTCTACTCGACCGCGGGCGCCCCGCGCGTGAAGAACTGCACGTTCACCCAGAATACCCGGGGCGCTTCGCTGTCCGCCGAGTCGCTCAGCCAGTTCGACGCGAACAACACGTTCTCGGGAAACACGAGCAACGCGCTGCGCGTGTACGCAAGCTCCATCGTCAATGACACAGCCACCTGGCGCAGGATGCTCGGAACCCCGACCATCGTCCTCGACGGGATCGTTCGCGTTCCCGTGGGCAAGACCCTCACAATCACCCCGAAGAACGTCGTGAAGTTGAACACAGCCGTAAGCATCTACGCCTACGGGAACCTGCAGGCGCCGGGGACGAGCGCCGAACCCATCTACTTCACGTCCTTTTCGGACGACACAGTTGACGGCGACACGAACGCCAACGGCGCTGAGACCGCGCCGGCCGCCGGGGACTGGAACTCCATCCTGTTCTCCGGGGCGGGCAGCAGCGGTTCCCTTCTGCGCCAATGCCGTGTGCGCTACGGAGCGCGCGGAGACTTCACTGACTATCCGGGCTACTGGATATACCACTTTGGCTCGCTCATGTTCGTGCAGTCGGACGCCGACATCGAGGACGTGAACATCAGCAGTTCCAAACAACGCGGCATCGATATGCACGACAACTCTCATCCCTCGATGCTGCGAACGAGCGTTACGGGAAGCGGTTCGTACGCGATGTGGCAGAGCATCAACAGCAACGCTTCGCTGTCGCTGTGCACCGCCTCCGGCAACGCCTGGAACGGCATCTACCTGCAGGGAGGCACGATCGCTGATTCGCGGACCTGGTACCGATCCATCCCTTACGTGATGCCGGAGACTCTCTGGATCGGGGCGGGCGCGCAACTGACCCTGCAGCCCGGGACCATCGTCAAGCTGCACGGCGGGATCGGGCTCTACTGCGCCGGAGACCTCCAGGCCGTGGCGCAGGACGCGGAACCGAAGATCGTCTTCACCTCCGTCAAGGACGATGCCGCCGGCGGCGACACGAACGGAGATGGGGGAGCCACAACGCCGGGGGGCGGCAACTGGAGGGAGTTGGCCATTTCGGGCGCGGACTCGTCCATGTCGGCCCTTCGTAACTGTATCATCCGATACGCAGGCGACAATTCGTATCAGAGCACGCCGGGCTACTGGCACTATGCATACGGGACGCTGATGCTGCACGATACGTCGGCATCCGTGGAGAAGTGCGAAGTATCCAACTCGGGCAATGTGGGCGTCTATTGCCGGGCGAGCTGTCTCGCCACCATCGCCGGCAACACGATTCACTCCAATGCGGGTCACGGTCTGTACGCTGATGACTCTTACAACACCGTCCTGGACCCGCTGCCGATTCGCGGCAACGAGATACGAGGATCGGCGGCGAACGCTGCGATATCGGTCAACGCCAATACGGCCTGCAGCATCGCTTCCGACAACTCCGTGCACGACAACGCGGTAAACGGCATTGAGTTGCGGGAGGGCGCTCTCGGGGTGAGCGGCACCTGGCGCAGGATATCGGCCGGGAACTGCCCGTTCATCATCTCGGGGCACACATGGTTCGACGCTCCGACGGCACTGACGATCGAGCCCGGGGTCACGGTGAAGTTCGGGCCGGGGGCCTGGCTCGGGGTAGCGGGGCCGCTGACCGCGCAGGGCACGAACTCGAGCCGGATCGCGTTCACGTCCATCAAGGACGACTCCTTCGCAGGGGACACGAACGGAGACGGCTCCGCGACATCGCCCGCCGGCGCCAACTGGAAGGAAGTGGCCGTCTATGGCGGCGGCGCCGCGAGCCAGTTCGGGTACTGCATCTTCCGCTACGGCGGGAATGCCACCTACGAGAGCTGGGGCGGATTCTGGCATACCAGTCACGGCAATGTCTATCTGAACGGAGTCACGCCCTCGCTCGATCACTGCGAGTTCAGCCTCTCCGGGCAGGACGGCGTTGCGAACGCCGGGGCGGATGCCACCTACCAGAGCTGCACTTTCGCGAACAACGCCCGATTGGGCCTGTACACTTTCGGTGACTCGGACGTCGTGCTTAACAGCTGCATATCCACGGGCAACCCCTACGCCGCAACCGAGGTGGACGGGCAGGAGGGCGGCAGCATCGTCGCGAACTACTGCGACCTCGTCGGAATCAACTACTGGCGCAAGCTGGTGCTGAACCAGTACGACCAGTGGGTGTGGGCGTGGACCGATACCTTCCCGCCGGGCACTGGCAGCTTCTCGGCTAATCCGCTGTTCGCCTACGCGGCCGGGGGCAACTTCAACCTGAGCCCGCCGTCGCCGTGCATCAACACGGGCGATCCGGGCCAGACAGACCCGGACGGCAGCCGGATGGATGTCGGGGCGTATCCCTTCACGGGAGCCGTTGCGACTCCGACCATCGGCGCCACCCGGAATCTGCCCGATGGAGCGAACATTCAGTTGACCGGCAAGACGGTCACCGCGGGAACGAACGAGGTCGTCGGGCGTCTCTACATCGAGGACCCCGATCGCTCGAGCGGCATTGCGGTGCTCACGTCAACACCGGTTTCGTCTGGCGCGGTCGTGAGCGTTTCGGGCTCGCTCGGGCTGGTGGGTGGCGAACGGGCGCTGATCAACACGGTGGTGCAGGTGGTCTCGCCTTCCGGCGCTCAGATTCCCGTCCCGGTGTTCGTTACGGGACGCGGCATTGGCGGGTTGGCGCTGAACCCGTTTAACCCGGGCGTCCCCGGGTCG
>JAGVUD010000051.1 GCA_019136435.1 Armatimonadota bacterium
TGTTCGGCTGGAGCCCCGAAAGCTCCACTATATGCATGGTGACAAGGCTGGTGTCGAGTTCCGAGACAGACCCGTATGCCGTGGTGAGGCCATACTCGACCTGCGAAGATGAGGCCTTGTCGGTTGTCCAGATGATGGTCGCCTCCGCCTCGCCGATTCCGTCAGCCGCGACGTTGAGTATGATCGGGCCCAAACCGCCGCCCAGAACGAAATCCTGCCTGGTCATCTGCCCGGGTACGACGATGAGCTCGGCCTCTCCGGCCGGGTAGCCCTCTCTTTCGGCCGTGACAGTGTATGTTCCCGGCGGAAGGTCAATGAACGCGTAGAAGCCGGTCCCGTCGCAATACTGCGTGTTCGAAACGGGACCGCTGATCGTCACGAGCGCTCCGTCCGCCCACTGGCCGCTGCCGACGTACGTCACGGTGCCCATCAGATGGCCACGCGTGGGGCTCGTCTTCCAGGGCATGGCGGGGATTTCGGCGGGCGTCGGGGTAACCTCGCTCACAAGCGCGGGGCTGAAGCTCGACCAGGTTCCCCCGGAATACGGCTGGTTGTACGAGTACCCGCACCACCCCTGAAGCGTGTTGCCCGCGGGCGACGGCGTTCGGCACATCAGGATTTCGCCAATCGCGTTGGCCTGCGAGTTGAGGTACACCCCCGGGCCATTGATCATGTGACGCCTCGAGCCGCGGTCCGGGGCATCCTTGATGAAGTTCGTCCAGCGCGTATAGTCCGATGGCAGCGACGCCCAGTTATAGTAGTTCATGGGCACGGCCATGTCCACGATGCCTTCGGTAACCCATGCGTCCCAGTCCGAGTACACGTCGTAGTACGGCCGCGTGTTCTTGAACGCGCTGCGGGTAGTGCTCGTCGGTGACGGGTTCCAGGTGACGCCCGCCACTGAGAGCTGCACCTGCGGCTTCACATACTGGATGTTCGCGTAGACCTTTCGGACGAAGCTGGTGATCTGGTCACGCCGCCACTGCTTGAACTGCTCAGATGAGGACAGAGGCTGTCCGCTGAGTCCGAACCTCGCGTTGTATCGCGCGATGCTTGTGGGGTTGTAGCCCTGGTTGCTGCCGGTGAACCGGATATAGTCGAAGTGCAGGCCGTCAATATCGAAGTTCGTGACGAGATCCATGCAAACGTCGGTGAGGTACTGCTCGCACTTCGGGTGGCCCGGATCGAAGGCCTTGTCGTCGGTCTCTTCTCCGCTGTCGTTCAGCGTCATCCAGTAGCTGTCGGGGTCGTCCGGGTCGCTGTGCTGCCAGTAGACGCTGTTAGCCGGGGGCGTGACCCCGGAGGCGGAAGTCGCGAACGTCACTATCCACGCGTGCACGGCGATCCGCTGCTTGCCGCCCGTTGTGTCGTGCGCGGCGTTGATCATCGCCTGCAACGCGTTGAAGGTGGCGGGAGACAGTCCCGAAGAGAAATACGGCTCACCCACGCCCGACGGGTAGCAGACATCCGCTCTGCGGCGCACCTGCACGAACACGGCGTTGCAGTTCGCGTCGCGGATGGTCCCTTTGGCGCCGGTGCCCGGCACCCCGAGGAGCGTGTCCACCTGAGACTGGTTCAGGAAGCCGGCATGCCAGGCGTCCACCCACCAGCCTCTCAGTTCGTCAGCGGCTGATGAACGCGGGCAGAGGAGCAGCCAGGCGGCAAGAAACGCAGCCGCCAGAATGCCGCCGCACGCCCGCGGCAGAAAGGGTCTGTTCTTCAAGATGTAGTTCGGCATTGTCAGGTGTCGGCCGAGGCTTCCCAACGCATCCTTTCCGGGGCCGCAGCGCAACCGGCACACGCGCCGCCTGCCGCACGAAGTTGGATCGGCAAGCCGGTGCGTGCCGCACGCCGGCCAGGCGCCACGGGCCTGTCGCCGGAGGAGGTGGCTCTGTGCCGGCTTCCTCATCCATGAAGTCGCCGGATGCGTTCCGGGGCCAGTCAGGCCCCCACATCTGAAGTATAGGGCTCCGCTCTACCCGTGTCAAGACGGAAGTTCTCCTCCTGACAGGAGACAAGCTATAGTGGAATCAGTCAGGAACCGCGGTCAGTTCCTTGGGCGCGCACGTGAGCACCTCGCACCCGTCGCGTGTCACAAGGACGTCGTCCTCGATTCTCACTCCGCCCCACCCTTCGAGGTAGATGCCCGGCTCCACTGTCACGACCATTCCCTCTTCGAGCACGATGGGGCTGGTCATGCTGAGGCCCGGCCCGTCGTGCACGCTGAGCCCGAGCTGATGTCCCAGACCGTGCCCGAAGCTGGCCCCGTATCCGGCCGACGCGATAACGCGGCGCGCGGCGGCGTCCACGTCGCGGCCGGCGACTCCCGGACGGATGGCGGCAATGCCGGTCAACTGCGCATCCAGAACGATCTGGTACACTTCACGAAAGCGGTGCGTGGGCTGCCCGGCAAAGACCGTGCGGGTGATATCGGCGGCATATCCCCCAAACTGCGCGCCGAAATCGAGAAGCACCATCTCACCGGCCGTCACCACCGCATTCGACGGCTTTGCATGCGGCAGCGCCGAACGCGCGCCGGCCGCGATAATCGCCGGAAACGACTCGCACTCCGCCCCGCACTCGCTGAGAATGAAGGCGAGATCACGCGCAAGAGCATGCTCGCTGGCGCCCGGCGCGATGCGCTCAACGATATGCGCGAACGCCTGGTCGGTGATGGCGGCAGCCCGCCGGATGTGCGCTATTTCGCCGGCGTCTTTCACTGCGCG
>JAGVUD010000470.1 GCA_019136435.1 Armatimonadota bacterium
TCAATGTAGAAGCGAACCTGGCCGCCAGCCGACAGCGCGTCGGCCTCGATGGCCAGCGTTGTCCAGCCGGACTTGCGCTGCACGTTCGCATTGCCGATGCCCAGGCTGTTCTGGTCGTTGTAGGCTGTCCGGAAGCCGTAGGTCGTTGTCAGCCCGGCTCCGCCAAGGTTCCAGAAGCTCACAACGCCAAGCTGCAGATAGTCGGCGCCGAATCCGATCGCCCCGCCCGTGTCACCGATGAGGCAGAGCATTGTGGTGACGGGCTGCGCGGTGTTCAGACCGTCGCGAGTCTTGTCCTCGAAGACGTTGACTTCCGCGCGGACGAAGCCGTTGGTGCTGCCGAAATCGGCATAGCCGCTGTACCCGGTCGGGTCAGCCTCATAAGCGCGAGCCGACTTGCTGCCGCCGGGGGTGGTGTTCTTCCAGACGTCGTCAGCCGTCTGCAGAATCTCCTGGCTGGAACCCGTCCACTTGGTCCAGACTGATCCCTGCACGCCGTTCTCGAAGTTGTCGCTGAATGCGGCGGCGCTTGTCAGAGTGCCGCTGAACAGCGCGGCGATCAGCGCTGCCGTGATAAACACGTATTTCATCCTTCTTCTCCTCTTGCTGCCGGGTCTGGCCCGGGCTGGTTCGCCCGCATCAGCCGCTCCCGCTCATTGCCCTATTGGACACCAAATCGGGCGAGCGATGATGTGGCATGTTGTGTAGATTTCTGTGAATCTCTCGTCGCAGACTGCGCAGTGGTAAGGATTTGCGGTGCTCCACTCCATCCGCCCGCCCGCGATGTTGTATAATGGGGCAGTTTTGTGGGCAGGTTTGCCACGGGAGTGTGCAGTGAGCGACGAGAACAACAATCTGAGCCGGCGCGAATTTCTGAAGGCGGGCGCGGCCGCCGTGGGCGGCGGAATGCTCGTGATGAACGGGGTGGGGGCTGCGGAGGCGAAGTCTCCGGGAGCGAAGTCCATGGGCCTTGCCAACTTTGACGCCGTCTTTCCGTCACCCTCGCGCCTGTCCGCGGCGACGCGATCTCTAGCATCGCGATCCCTCAGCGGCGAATTCGGCCGCGCGCTTGCCAGCCTGGACGCGCGGATAGACGACGTCGTGGACACAAAAGGCATGTCGGGAGAAATGCGCGTCGCGACTGCAATCCGCCACATCGCGGCCAATGCTCCGCTGCGCATCCATCCGCTGGAGCGCGTGGCCGGCTCGGCGACCCTGCGCGAAGCCTCGATGCATCGAGTCCCCATGTGCGACCTCTACAGCGTCAGCCACACCACACTCGGATTCGGGCGGGTGCTGAAGCTCGGATACGGCGGGCTCAGAAGGCAGATTGACGAGCGGCTCGCGAGGGGAGGTCTCGACGAAAAGGGTGTGGACCTGCTCAAGGCCATGCGCCTCTGCATTGACGCCGCCGGAGTCTGGCACGGCCGCACCATGGCTCGGCTCGAGGAGTTGGCCCGCGACTCTTCGGGCGACGAGCAGGCCTGCTACAGGTCCGTGCTCGCCAATCTCAGGAACGTCCCCGAAAACCCGCCAACTTCGTTCGCCGAAGCCGTCCAGTCGCTCTGGTTTCTGTACGCTTTCCAGCGCCTCGCGGGGCAGTGGTCGGGTATCGGACGCATAGACCAGATGCTCGGCGATTACCTCAAGAAGGACCTCGCGGCGGGCAAGATCACTCTCGACGAAGCGCGCGAGCTGATCGCCCACTTCTGGATTAAAGGGACCGAATGGTGCGGCGAGGCCGCCGCCTTCGGCGGAAGCGGAGACGCGCAGTACTACCAGAACATCATCCTCGGCGGAATTGACGCCAGCGGCCGCGAGGTCACGAACGACGTCACCTATCTGGTGCTCGATGTCGTCGAGGAACTGCACATAAGCGATTTTCCCATAGCCGTGCGCCTCAACCGCCGGTCGCCCGAGAAGCTCCTGCGCAGGATCGCCGAGGTGCAGCGGCACGGCGGAGGAATCGTCGCCTGCTACAACGAGGAAGTCGTTATCAAAGCGCTCACCGAGTTCGGCTATCCCCTCGACGAGGCGCGCGAGTTCACGAACGATGGCTGCTGGGAGGTGCTCGTTCCCGGCAAGACGACCTTTATCTACAGCCCCTTCGATTTGTATCAGCGCCTGCAGCAGGCCCTCGGCCTGAATGGCGACGGCGTCCAGACTCCGGACTACTCCGATTTCGAGAGCCTGTACGGCGCTTTCCGGGCCAATCTGCGCGCCGCCATTGACGAACACAACAAGGGCGCCGACGGATACGCGACAAACGCGCACCCCGCGCCGCTGGTGTCGCTGTTTACGGAAGACTGCATCGAGCGCGGGCGCGGCTATTACGATCGCGGTTCCCATTACAGCGTCCTTGCCACGCACGCGGGAGGGGTGGGCGATGTCGCAAATAGCCTGCTCGCCATCAAGAAGCTGGTCTATGAAGAGAAGTTGCTGACGCTTGCCGAAATGCTCGACATGCTCAAATCAAACTGGCAGGGGCAGGAGAATCTCCGCAAGCTCGCCCAGAACCGGGTGCCCAAGTACGGCAACGACGACCCCGAGGCAGACGCGATGGCCAGGCGCGTCTATGACGACTTCACCGGCTACGCGGCGCAGGTCAAGGAACGAAACGGAGTCTGGAGACCCGCCGGCATCAGCACGTTCGGGCGAGAAATCGAATGGCGCGCCGGGCGCAAGGCAACGCCCGCCGGAAACCTGCAGGGGGAGTATCTCTCGACGAACTTCTCGCCCGCTCCGGGCACCGACTCCGAGGGTCCCACCGCCGTCCTCAAGTCGTACTGCAGCATGGACTTCACCAGGCTCCCCGGAATCGGGACGGTCGAACTGAAAGTCCACCCCGCAAGCGTGAAGGGCGAAGCGGGCATCCGGGCGCTCACGGCGCTGATGAAGACGTTCGTGAAGCTCGGCGGCTGCTTCGTGCACATTGACGTGGTGGATACTGCCATGCTTCTGGACGCGCAGCGCCACCCGGAGAAGCACCCGAACCTCTCCGTCCGCATCGCGGGCTGGTCGGCGCGATTCGCCACGCTGAACAAAGAGTGGCAGGACATGGTCATCAACCGGACGCAGCAGGTCGTCTGATTTGGCGTCAGGGCTGGTCTCTGACATCCAGCGCTTCTGCACGCACGATGGCCCCGGCATCCGGACGACGGTCTTCCTGAAAGGCTGTCCGCTCGACTGCTTCTGGTGCCACAACCCCGAGTCGAAGAGCTTCGCCCCGGGGCTGCTCTACACAGCGCATCTTTGCATTGCCTGCGGGTACTGCGTGGAGTGCTGCCCCGAGCACGCTCACAGCATCTTCAACGATGAGCATCATTTCGACCGGACGCGCTGCCGCGAATGCCTGGCGTGCGCCGACGAGTGCTACACCGGGGCTCTCGAGCAGGTCGGCCGCGAAATGACAGCCGCGCAGGTTGTGGCCGTGGCGGAGAAAGACCGGGCCTTCTACGAAGAGTCCGGCGGCGGGCTGACGCTTTCGGGCGGCGAGCCGGCGGCGCAGCCGGAGTTCGCGCTGGAGATCTGCTCTCTTGCGAAGGCCGCCGGCATCTCCGTGTGCATCGAGACATGCGGCTTCGGGCCGGCCGAGCGGTTCTTGAGTCTCGCGCCCCACGTTGATCTCTTCCTCTGGGACCTGAAAGACACGGACGAAGCGCGCCATCTTGCCAGTACCGGAGCCGTCCTCGCGCCCATCCTCGAGAATCTCAGACGTGTGGATAGAGCAGGCGGCACTACCGTCCTCCGGTGCGTCCTGATTCCGGACGTCAATCTCAACCAGCAGCACCTGGACGGCGTGGCGGCAGTCTTCCGGTCGCTGGCAAACTGCGGCGGCATCGAGCTTCTGGCGTACCACCCGCTGGGGGCATCGAAGCTCGAACGCCTGGGAATCGAGTGTACGCGTCCGCTTCCGGCCGCCTGCGCGCCGGACGAACTGGTGTCCGCGGCGAACTATCTGCGCGGTCTGGTGGGGGAATCGGGCGTCATCGAGCGCTGAACGCGGGCGCCTACTGAGGGCACTCGGGGCACCACGGCGCCGCGCCCGGTATCGGGTGCTGCCGCATCAGCCTGACGCCGCTGTAAGGCTCACCGCAGGGGTCCGCCATAAGCTGCGCGCGGCTCAGCCACTGGCAGTGACCGTCCAGAAACATGTTGTTGCAGCCGCCCCCGTGACGCCGCATGGCAAGCACGCTCTCGGTGTAGCCGGCCTTGGGGTAAAGGTTCTTCGGCGGCTCGTACCACGAATCGTCGAACCCGTCGCCCTTTTCCGTCACGAGCACGACGCTGGCGGGGTCGTCCACCTGATCGCGCATCAGGCTCTCCACCGCGCGGTTTGCCACGTACGAACGCGGCACCAGAGGGGCGCCGTTCTGGCCGTTCTCGAGGCTGTGGGGCACTCGGCCGCCGTCCGATGGACAGACGAGAAGGTCGCCGCCCTTGCCCGTGTAGGGCAGAATCTGGTTCCACCATCTGTTCGCGATGGTCGCACCGAGAGGCGCCGCCGGCTTCACGCGCGAAAGGTCGCGGTTGTGCCCGAAGAAGAAGCAGCGGTCGTGCCAGTCATCAATGTACATCCCCAGTGCTATTCCGAGCTGCCGCATGTTGGACATGCACTGCGTCCGGCGGGCGCGTTCGCGCGCGCGCGCAAACACGGGAAACAGGATCGCCGCAAGTATGGCGATGATGGCGATAACCACCAGCAATTCAATCAGCGTGAAGCCGCCGCGCCGCCTCTCAGCGAAGTGTCGAGATGCAGACACCCGCTAGCTCCCTGCGCGTCCTTCAGTGTCCCCGACAACGATGATGTCAATCTCTCTTGTTGCTCGCATGATCCGGTTGATTATAGACCCTTTCGCGATCTCTTGGAACCGGCTGCGTGCGGATTGCCCCATCACTATCGCCGTGGCGCCTGCCTCACCGGCGTAACGAATGATCTCGTTGGCCACGGAATCGCCCTCGATCTCGGCGACTCTGCCGCCGAGGTTCCCCGCGAGTTCGCAGGCGGCCTGTAGGCTCTCCTGTTCTCTCTTGGTCAGACAGGCTCCGGGCGGGCGCACGAACACGACGTCGAATGTCCCGTGCATGCGCTTCGATATCCGGTAGCCCCGCCGGACCAGCTTCTGGGCCAGCGGCCCAGGCGCGATGCAGACAAGCACGTGCTCCCGGGCAAGTCTGCCCGCTGCCATATCGTGCGCCTGCATATACACCTGAAGCTGATCGTCCACTTCCTCCGCAGCCCTCTGAAGAGCAAGCTCCCTGAGTGCGACGATATTGCCCCGGCGGAAGAAGTTGGCCAGCGCCTGAGGCACCTTCTCTTCCCTGTAAATGTCGCCGCGCTGGAGCCGGTTGATCAGGGCTTCCGGGGTGCAGTCTACCAGCTCTATCTCGTCGGCGGTATCTACTACCCGGTCCGGCACCGTCTCGCGCACGCGCACCCCCGTGATCTCATAGACCACGTCATTCAGGCTCTCAACGTGCTGGATGTTCAGAGTGGTGATGACATTGACGCCTGCCGCCCGAATCTCCTCGACGCTCTGCCAGCGCTTGGCGTGCACAGTGCCGGGAATGTTGGTGTGCGCCAGTTCGTCAATGAGTACCCATTCGGGACGGCGGGCTATCACCGCAGCCGTGTCGAGCTCGTAGAACTCAGCGCCACGGTAGTCTATCTTCTTGAGCGGCATCTGCTCAAAGCCGCTCGTGAGTTCGGCTGTGGCTGGACGTCCGTGAGTCTCGATCAAGCCAATGACTATGTCCTCGCCGCGGCTGAGACGCCTGTGGGCTTCGGAAAGCATCTTGTACGTCTTTCCGACACCGGCCACCGCCCCGAGGAATACCTTGAGCTTCCCGTGTCCTCCCGTCATCTTCTCTGTCCGCGCATCGAGTCCAGAGCCTCGTTGATCCGCAGCACGTTCAATCTTGGCTCGCCGAGAAAGCCTGCGGTTCGCCTGACGGTGCACTCCTCGACGAGGCGTCTGACGACGGCTTCAGATATCCCCCGCGCCCTTGCCACCCTTGGGACCTGAGCACAGGCGTTCGCCGGGCTGATGTCCGGATCCAGGCCGCTGCCTGACGCGGTGACCATGTCCACGGGTATGCGGCCCCTGGCAAGCTCCGGGTTCTGACGCATTGCCAGAGCTGCCCTGTTCTCCACCGCATCTGCGAGCGCCCGGCTGGATGGCCCGAGATTCGAGCCGCCGGATGAGCAGGCGTCATAGCCCCCGCCTGCCGCGGACGGGCGCGGATGGAAGTACTTCCGCCCCGTGAACGGCTGCCCTATCAACTCCGAGCCCACTGCGTGGCCCTGCAGCCTGACAATGCTGCCGTTCGCCTGCCGGGGGAACGCTGCCTGGGCGATGCATGTCATGGCAAGAGGGTAGAGGACTCCGAACACCAGGAGAGTGACAACTGCCAGCCGCGCCGCGATCCATATATGCCGTCCCATCTCAGTATCCTCTCACTTCACCAGCCCCGTGGCAGCGAGTGCCAGGTCTATCAGCTTCAGTCCCACGAACGGAGCGACGATGCCTCCCACGCCATATGCCAGCAGGTTGCGTCGCAGAAGAGACGCCGCTCCCAGTGGGCGGTACCGGACCCCCCGCAGGGCCAGCGGAATCAGCGCAACGATGATCAGGGCATTGAAGATCACAGCCGAAAGGACCGCGCTCTCGGGCGAGTGCAAATGCATGATGTTGAGTTTGTCCAGCACCGGGAATGCCGAGGCAAACATGGCCGGTATGATGGCGAAGTACTTGGCGACGTCGTTGGCGATGCTGAACGTCGTCAGCGCTCCGCGCGTCATCAGAAGCTGCTTTCCTATCTCGACGATTTCAATGAGCTTGGTCGGGTTCGAGTCGAGGTCCACCATGTTTCCGGCTTCCTTCGCGGCCATCGTCCCTGTGTTCATCGCCAGGCCGACATCGGCCTGGGCAAGGGCCGGGGCATCGTTGGTGCCATCGCCAGTCATGGCGACGAGCTTCCCCTGGGATTGCTCCTGCCGTATGAGCTGCATCTTGTCTTCCGGGGTGGCCTCGGCAAGGAAGTCGTCCACGCCGGCCTCCCGGGCAATTGTCGCGGCCGTGAGAGGGTTGTCTCCGGTGATCATGATGGTCGTTATGCCCATGGCGCGGAGCTGGTCGAAGCGTTCCCTTATCCCGCCCTTCACCACGTCCTTCAGGTGAATGACGCCCACGACGGTCCGGTCGCGAGCGACAACCAGCGGCGTGCCGCCTCTCGTGGAGACCGACTCGACTGTCGGCCGCAGCTGGTCCGGCAACGATCCCCCCTGTTGCCGCACCCAGGAGATGACAGCGTCTGCGCTTCCCTTGCGGATGGCGTGACCGCCTGTGTCCACCCCACTCATCCGTGTCTGGGCGGTGAACTCCGTGAACACAGCGTCCGGTCCCAGGTGCCTGTCGCGGAAACCGAAACCCTTGGCCAGCACGACGATAGACCGGCCTTCCGGGGTCTCGTCACTCAGCGACGCCAGTTGGGCCGCGTCGGCGACATCCCTCTCGGAGAACCCGTTGACCGGCAGGAACTCCGCTGCCTGGCGGTTCCCGAGCGTGATGGTTCCCGTCTTGTCGAGAAGCAGGGTATTGACATCGCCGGCTGCCTCCACTGCCCGCCCGGACATGGCGAGCACGTTGTGCTGGACCAAGCGGTCCATGCCGGCTATCCCGATGGCTGAAAGCAGACCGCCGATGGTTGTCGGGATAAGACACACCAGCAGTGCGATCAGCACGGGTATCGGTACCGGCGCCCCGGCATAGACTGCGAAGCACTCCAGGGAGATGACGACGAGGATGAAAATGATCGTAAGCCCCGCGAGCAGGATGTCGAGCGCAATCTCGTTCGGTGTCTTCTGCCGCGACGCCCCCTCCACCAGTGATATCATCCTGTCCAGGAAGCTCTGCCCGGGATCGGCCCTGATCTGAACCGTTATCCGATCGGAGAGCACTCTGGTGCCGCCCGTAACAGCGCTGCGGTCGCCGCCGCTTTCACGGATTACGGGCGCGGACTCCCCGGTGATCGCGGATTCATCCACGGCCGCGATGCCCTCGATGACCTCGCCGTCGCCTGGTATCACTTCGCCAGCGGAGACGATCACGATGTCTCCGCGCCTGAGTTGCGAGGCTGCCACCTGGCGCAGACTCCCACCCACCATAACGCTTGCCAGCGTTTCTGACTTCATCTTGCGGAGGGTGTCGGCCTGCGCCTTGCCTCGGCCCTCGGCCATCGCCTCGGCGAAGTTCGCGAACAGCACCGTGAACCAGAGCCAGGCAGACAGTGCGGCCAGGAACCCCGCCCTCGGCCCGCCTCCTGCCGCTTCGACAACCGCGTAGTAGCTGGCGACGGCGCACCCGGCTTCCACAACGAACATCACGGGGTTGTGAACCATCGTTGCGGGATGGAGCTTCCTTGTGGCTTCAAGGCACGCTCGAGGAACGAGCCGTGCCACCGATGTCCGGTGATGCCGCCTGGCCTTCGACGCCCCGCTGCCCGGCATCGCTGGCTGTGTGCGATCTTCGCTGGCGCAATCTATCGCATCGCGTTCGGGCATGTGCCGCGTCTCCCTCAGAAGAGCTTCCCCGTGTGGATCAGCAAATGCTCCAGTAGCGGACCAAGGGTCAGCGCCGGGAAGAACGTGAGCGCTCCGAGGATCAGAATCACGCCCACGAGCAGGCCGGCGAACAGGCCCCCCGTCGTCGGGAACGTGCCGCTCGACGCGGGCACGCGCTTCTTCATCACAAGCGATCCCGCGACGGCCATCACCGGTACGATGAACAGAAACCTGCCGAAGAGCATTGCGAGCCCCAGCGTCGTGTGATAGTACGGGGCGTTCGCGTTCAGACCGGCGAAGGCGCTGCCGTTGTTACCGGCGGCCGAGGCGGCTGCATAGAGTATCTCCGTGAAGCCGTGCGGTCCCATGTTGAACCGGCCTGCCAGGCCGAGTCTGGTGACAGAGGACACAGCACTGACGCCCAGGATGCATCCGGCCAGTAACAGAATCGCAAGCATGGCCAGCTTGACTTCCCTCGGTTCGATCTTCTTGCCAAGATATTCGGGTGTTCGCCCCACCATGAGCCCGGCAATGAAGACTGCAAGAATGGCGAAAACGAGCATCCCCAGCAGCCCTGATCCGACGCCCCCGAAGATGATCTCGCCAAGAACGATGTTGAGGATCGCAATCCCGCCGCCGAGCGGTGTGTAGCTGTCGAACGAGGAGTTCACTGCTCCGCACGAGGCGCCGGTCGTCGCTGTGGCAAACAGAGCCGAGCCTGAGATGCCGAATCGCACCTCCTTACCTTCCATGTGTCCCCCGGACTGCGCCAGACTCGCTGCCTGGTTGACGCCAATGCGCCCCAGGACCGGGTTCCCGTTCTGCTCGGAGGAGTAGATGCAGCCGAGACCCGTGACAAACAGCACCATCATAGCTGTCAGAAGTGCCCACCCCTGCTTCTGGTTGCCCACAAGGCGGCCGAAAGTGTAGGTGAGCCCGGCGGGGATGACGAGGATGGCAAGGGCTTCGAGGAAGTTGGTGAGAGGGGTGGGGTTCTCATACGGATGGGCCGAATTGGCGTTGAAAAAGCCTCCGCCGTTTGTCCCCAGCATCTTGATCGCCTCCTGCGAGGCGACCGGTCCCTGTGCGATCACCTGACTGCCGCCTTCGAGGGTGCTGGCGGTCACATACTGAGACAGATTCTGGATGACCCCTTGCGACACCAGTACCAGTGCGAGCACTGCCGACAGCGGAAGGAGCACCCACAGGCACGCACGTGTGAGATCAACCCAGAAGTTCCCGATCTCCGCAACCGACTGCCGGCAAAGCGCGCGGGTGAATGCAATGGCCAGGGCCATGCCCGTGCCGGCTGAGACGAAGCTCTGCCAGGTGAGGCCGGCCATCTGCGTAAAGTAGCTTGCGGACCGCTCCCCGGCGTAGGCCTGCCAGTTTGTGTTGGTGACAAAGCTTACGGCAGTGTTGAATGCCAGATGCGGCTCCATGGGCGGCGCGTGCGCCGCGTTCCAGGGATGAATGCTCTGCAGCCGCAGGATCAGGTACAAGAGCAGGACGCACACCGCGCTGAAGATGAGCATGGCAGCCGTGTAGGTCGTCCATTGCATCTCGCGCTTCGGGTCAACCCCGCACGTCCTGTAGATCGCGCTCTCAACGGGCCGCATGACCGGGTCGAGTAGCGTCCGTTCGCCCTGAAAGACCCGGGCCATGTAGGCTCCCATGGGCTTTGTCACCAGCAGAAGAACCCCGGCAAACGCCCCCATCTGCGCTATTCCCATCCAGGTCATGTCACGTCGCCCTGTTCGTCCTGGTCAAAGCCATTCTGGATGCAGAAGGCAGTAGAGGAGATAGACTACCAGCGCCATGGCTATGGCCCCGGCTACGGCGTAATCGGTGCTCATCTCCGGCCCCCTAGAGGCGGCCGGCCAATCTTACGTACAGCAGACCTGTCCAGAAGAAGACGAGCACCACGGCGGCGTAAGTGACATCCAGCATATCCGTGCTCCTGCGCTTCCTGTATCCTCTGATCGGGGTCGTCGCTGCGCCTGCGGGGGGGATTCCAGTCCCCGCTGCACTCCGAACTGGCCCAGTAGTGCATCTGGCACGACGTGTACCACTTCCCGGCGGCGACGAAAAGCCCTGTGACGACTACAAACTGCCAGGCATCCATGTGTACCTCCCGAGCCCGGCCTGACTGGCCCTGGCTCGACCACTTCAAGTCTACCTGTGGGGCCATAAACGGCTAATAAACCGGGAGGCCGGCCGTACTAAGCTTTTGTATAGTCAGTATCAGTCTGAAGGCTCGGAGGAGGCGAAGCGGAAACCGACGCCTGTCTCTGTGAGGATGTGGCGTGGAGAGGATGGGTGGGGCTCGATCTTCTTGCGGAGGTGACTTACGTGAACGCGAAGCGTCTGCGCGTCTTCCGCGTACTCCGGGCCCCAGACCTTCTCAAGGATCATCCTGGAAGTCAGGACACGATCAGCGTTCTGAGCCAGATACGACAGGATGTCAAACTCCATCCTTGTCAGTTCGATCTCCTGTCCCGCACGTTTGACGGTTCTCCTGGCGATGTCTATCTCAAGGTCGCCAGCGTGAATCGTGGGAGGAGGAGTGACGCGGCTTGCGGTTCTTCTGAGGAGTGCGCGGATTCTGGCGAGAAGCTCGCTGGTGGAGAAAGGCTTGGTGAGATAGTCGTCCGCCCCTGTGTCGAGAGCGGCAACGATGTCTGTGTCGCCGCTGATCACGGACAACATCAGGATCGGGCCCTCAAACCAGTTGCGAAGCTCCCGGCAGACCTCGATGCCCGTCATCTCCGGCATTGCCACGTCGAGAATCATCAGATCGGGCAGCCGGTTCAGTGAACACTCAATAGCCTCTGCTCCACTCGCGGCGAGGGCAACGTCGTACCCGCGTGCCGTAAGGATGGACCTCAGGGCGCGGCGGATCTGCTCTTCATCGTCCACGACCAGGACGTGCGGCCTTTTCTCTGGGGCGCTCATAGCGGCCCGGGCGTCCCCTCGGTGGGCACCGAGATCACGAACCGCGCACCTCGAGGCCCCACATCCTCGACCCAGATCCGCCCGCCGTGGAAGCGGATGACCTCTCGCGCGACCGCGAGGCCCAGACCTGTGCCCGGGGTGGACTGTGAGGACGAGCGCCCGCGGTAGAACTTCTCGAATATCCTCTCGCGTTCTTCCGGCCGGATTCCAGGGCCTTCGTCTTCGACCCACACCCTGAACGCGCCTTCTTCCACCGAGGCGCCCAGCAAGACCGCTGAGTCCGGCGGCCCGTAGATGAGAGCGTTTGCCAGCAGGTTCTCCAGTGCCCTGGCCATCTGCGTGACATCAACGAAGACCATCGGGAGCGCTTCGGGCAGCGACACCTGAATCCGGGAGCGCTGCTTCTGCGGAATGCGCGAATGCGCCGCCCATACGACATCGGCGAGGTCATACCACTCTCTTCTGGGCTCCCAGGCCGCGGACTCGAGCCGCGCGAGGTCAAGCAGCGCGTTGATGCTGCTGTTCAGGCGATCCAGGTCCTCCTGCACGCTGGCAAGCTCGTGGGCGGCCTTGTCTTTGTCCCATTCCACATCCTGTTCGGCCAGATTGCCGATTGTCGCCGTGATGGATGCTATTGGCGTCTTCAACTCGTGCGACACCGACGATATCAGTGTGGACTTGAGGCGGTCTGCCTCCCGCAGGGCGTCCGCCTGCACAGACGCGGCCTGCAAGCGCTTGCGCTCCAGAAATGCCGCCGTCTGATTTGCCACTGCCACCAGCGGGCGAACGTCGCTCACGCGGTAGGGGCCTCCGGAGGAACGCTGGCCGACATACAGGATGCCTTCCAGTCTGTCTATCGTCTGCAGGGGGATGAAGAGATCTTCCCGATGTGTGCTGGCGCCCGCCTGGACGTGATCCACCGAGATCGGCCAGCCCGCGGCATCAGTGTCCGAGCGCCGTGTGATCGGAGGCAAGCCAACACCTTTCGAGTGTGCCTGAGCCCATTGCGCGATACACAGGACCGATGACTCCAATTCCCCGGCATCGTCAGCACATGATCTGTGTTCCTGGAGGTTGCCCTCCTCATCGGCCAGCAACAGCGCCGCGCTGCGCGCGCCGGTGATCTGGGCTACCTCGCCCATCAGAAGCTGGGCAATATCCGAGATGGACGAGTCTGACACCAGGCGCGCGCTGAACTGATTGAGCATGGCCATCTCGCGTTCCCTGGCAAGAGCCTCCGCCTCGCGCTCGCGCAGTCTGCCCGTCTGCGTTCCCATTGCAACCGCAACGACAAGGAACACGAACAGCGACAGCCAGTCCTTGGAATCGTGAACCGCGAACGTGTTATGGGGTGGCAGAAAGAAGAAGTTCCAGAGCAGGAACGCCAGTCCGGCCGCCCCGAGCGCGGGCCGCACACCGGCCAGTCCGGCCACCAGCCCCACGACGAGGAGGTACAGCAGAGCCCATTGTGCCCTGGCGAAGTGGTCGCGGCCGGGAAGGAAGGCCGCGGTTGCTGTGAGGACACTTGCAGCGGCAAAGAAGTAGCCATGCCTTTTGGCAAGGTATCTGAGAATATGCATGCAGCCTGCCCCGATCACCCTCTCTCACGCATCATAGTTGCGGGCTCGGCTTCTGACAAGCAATGCCGGCGTGCTGCCCTCCAGGGATGCGTGCCACCCGCGCTGTCAAGGGGGACCTCTGCGGCCTGGTATCCCGCGCGTTTCCTACCCCTTCAACCCGGTCATCACGATTCCCTCCGTGATGCTGCGCTGGAAAATCAGAAACGCCACAATGACAGGCGCGCTGCAGACTGCCGCCGCGGCCATCGTCAGCCCGTAGTCCAGCGTGTAGCGTCCCTGAAAGATCGCCAGCCCCACCGGCAGCGTCCGCATTGTCACGTCGTTCGTAATGATCAGCGGCCAGACAAAGTCGTTCCACGCGCCCATGAACGTGAAGATCGCCAGCGTCGCCAGCGCCGGGCGTGCGAGCGGCAGAATCACCCGCCAGTAGATCGTCCACACGCTCGCGCCGTCCACCACCGCTGCCTCCTCCAGCTCTTCCGGAATCGTCATGAAGAACTGCCGCAGCAGAAAAACTCCAAATGCCCCGGCGAGCCCGGGGATGATCAGGCCCGCATAGCTGTTGAACCAGCCCAGCTTCTCAACGATCAGAAACACCGGGATCAGCACCACCTGCCCCGGGATGATCAGCGTCGCCACCGC
>JAGVUD010000014.1 GCA_019136435.1 Armatimonadota bacterium
ACCTGCGCGGCCAGTTCTCGATCATCGGGCCAAGCACCTCGGCCTGCTCGCGCCAGAGCGCGATCATCGCCTGTGTTCGGTCTGCGACGGATATGACCGGCATCTTGGCGTCCTCGTAACGGCGATAGTCCTGGCGCGCCTGAAGGTTCTCCAACTCCGCCTTCTGCCTGTCAGCCTCGGCCACAGGCAGACGGTCCGCCACAGCCGTGCGCTCCTTCAACTTGGCGTCTGCCGCCGCGAACTTCTCCATTCGCGGCTTCACCAGGAAGAAGTAGGCGCCGGCAAGGGCCACGAGGTTCAGCACCACGCCGATCACAATAACGTGTAATCTGGTTAACTTGCTCAAATGGACTCCTCTGAGTCTCGTGTCCCGATCCTGCCCTGCGACAGTGCAGCCCTAAAACGACGAGTCACTACTGCCCCGGCTCCGGCACAGCTCCCAGCGCCGCGGGAGTTCCGGGCGGAGGCATGCCACTCGTTGAAGGCACTCCGGCAGCCGCGCCGGCATCGGCGGGCGCCGCGCCGCCCGGTGGTGTCGGAGCAACAAGCGGCTCCCTCAATGTACACACAGCCGTGAAGCGCACAGGTGAAAGCGCGCCCTGAAGGGCCGCCAGCCCCCCCCCGGCCTGCTGCCCGCTATCGCCAGCCCCCGACCGGTATCCAGGAACACCCGAAAACGTAAGACCCGAGAACAGATTTGTCGCCCTGTACAGGCCCAGAAGATACCGGCCCGAGTCCATGATGCTCGGCGCGACACCGACGATTGTCAGAGTGCTTCCTCCTTCGCCCGGAGTAACGGACTCGTAGCTGACCTTGCGGTAGGTGTAACGCGCCAGTTCCTGCAGAACTCCCACCATCTTGCGGTTGTAGGTCATGACGTCCCGGATGTACTTGATCTTGTCCTGGATGGGCTTGACTTCCGCGCGAAGGTCTGCCGCCTGCTTCTCCAGCGCCTCAACCTGCTGCGCCCGTACCTCAACCTGCTGGAGCTGTTCGTTTGTCCGCGCGATCTTCTGCTCGTACATCATTGTCAGGGCAAGCATGGCTAGCAGAACCAGCCCAAGCAGGACCCCAAAGAACACCATCAGCCGCCTTACAAACTGCGCCTCGAAGTAAGAGCGAGGGATAAGGTTTATGGACAGCATCAGCCCTTACCTCCCGCATAGTCGCGAAGCGCCAGGCCCAGGCATACCGAAAACACCGGGGAGATGTCGGCAAGAAACTCCGGACCATAGCGTTTCGCCTGCATAGGCAGATGAGAAACAGGGTCCCCCACACTTACGGGCAAGCCCAGCATTGCTTCCATATACCCCGCCAGGCCCGGCAGCTTCGACACGCCGCCGGACAGAATCAGCGCATCAACCGGATCGGGGTACCTGCCCGTGTAGTAATCCAGCGACCGCTTCAGTTCGGCCGCGAGTTCCGCCAGCACGGGAGCAATCGTCGAACTGATGGCCGAAGAGCCACCGCTGTCCTGCTGCGCCGGCGACTCAACAGCAAAAGGTTCAGCAGGTTCCGTGGCCTGCGGCGCCGCAGGCTCTTCGTCCAGATCGAACACCGGAGCCTGCGTCCGGCGGTCCTCGTCGTCGAGGTCGAACACGGCCGCGCCGGGCTGCTCTGGCACGTACGCTTCAGGCGGCTCCGGCACGGATTCCTGAGGGGCGCCGGGGGCAGCCGAAATCAACTCGTCCCCAAGGTCAAAACCTATGGGAGGGGGAACAACCGGGGGCTCAGGGCCACCGGGAGGCTCAGGGGCCGCGGAGGGCGGGGCAAAGGGGCTCCCTGCCGGCGGAGGCTCCGGCGCTGCAAAGGGGCTGCTGAACCCTCCGAGCTGCGTCTCCTCAGCCTGGTCCGCAAATCTACCCGCATCAGGCGCCGGCTCAGCCACGCCGCTCAGCACACTCAAGTCAACAGAGCCGTGCTCGCGCAGCGCCACTTCGGCTTCTTCTTCGCTCATCCCCATCATATCAATGAGCGCGCGCAGAAGATTCCCGCCCGCAATGGGTATGCTCCTCGGGAAGACGAGCGTCTTGTTTTCGTAGATGCAGAGCTTTGTGCTCTCGTTGCCGATCTCCGCTATCGCCACCGTGGTGTGGCTCTCCGCCTCCGGATCCCCCGCAATCAGCGACCGGGGAAGCGCAACGGACTCGACTTCGATCGCCTGCGGAGCCAGTTTTGCCGCGCCGAGGGCCTCAATGTGCTTCTTGACGACTTCCTCCTGGCAGACGGCCAGCAGAACCTCCATGGTCTGAGCGTCCGGCGGCGCGGAGGCGCGGTTGACGATCTGGAAATCCATCACGGTCTGGCTTACAGGGAATGGGACATGCCGTTCCACTTCCCATTTCATCGTCTCGGCCAGTTCCTGCTCTGTCATCTTCGGAACATCGATAATTCTGACAACGACCGAGGACTGCCCCGAAACGGAACTCACGACTTTCTTAATGCTGATGCCGCTATTGCTGAAGAGGCGTTTGATCGCGGAAGCTATGGCGGCAGAGTCAAGGATGGCATCCTCGACAACGGCGCCCTGCGGTGTGGGCTCATATCCAATTCCTGTGATAGTAGCGCCATCACGGGACGGACGAACCTCCACCGCCTTGATCCACCGCGACCCGATATCCAGGCCGACTACCGGCCCGAAGGCCTTCCTTTTCTTAGCCAATACTCATCCTTGACGGGCGTCTTTGCTCTTCG
>JAGVUD010000195.1 GCA_019136435.1 Armatimonadota bacterium
CTGATCGTGCGGATTGACGAGATGCTTGCGGAAGAGGGCGGCGCGCAGGAGGATGAGGCGGACATCACTCTGCGGAAGGCCGAGGAGCTGCTGACGCCGGGCGAGATGGGCACGGAGTTCCAGCGGCGCTACTACGAAGCGCTGCAGATGGAGCCGTCGGTTGTGATGGCGCATGCGGAGGCCGTGCGCGTCATTCGCGAAGCGACCGTCAAACGCGAGGAGTAGCCCCCGACATCAGGGCTGCCAGGGTCCTCCGGTGTTGACCGCCATCTCGGATGTGACCTCGGACAGCAGTCGCTCGATTGCGCTGCCGGCTGTGAAATCCCAGAACGAGGTGTCCTTCGCGCGCAGCGCCAGCACCGCCGCGGTCCAGGCCGCGCCCCAGCCCGTCTCGACGCTCCACGCGCCCCACCCCGCATCCGCCGAGCTTGCCCAGTAGTCCCAGCGCCGGAAGTCGAACGCCCGGAACCAGCAGCCGTCGAGCCACGGCAGAGCGTCCGAACGCACCTGCACCCGGCAGAGGAAGCCCGCAAGCCTGTCCTCGGCGGCCTTCAGACTGGCGTCGCCTGTCGCCGCGAAGGCTTCGTGAAAACCCAGAAGAGCGAACCCGGCCGTGTAGAGCTGATCGGACGCGGGATCGCCGTCGCGCTGAATCAGCGGAGTCTCACCCGTGCCGTAGGTCTCATTCGACTGCGGAATGAGATAGTGCCCGCCTCCCATGCCCGCCAGCTTCTCCTGCACCGCGCCCGAAGGGTGCTGCCGCTCGATCAGGTCGCCGGCGATGCGGCTCAACCATTCGCGATGCTCCGGAGTGTCGTCCACGCGGAGGAGCCAGGCGAGGCAGAGCAGCATTCGGGCGCGTTCTATGGAGTCCTGCCAGCGCCAGCCGGCCGGGTACTGCTCCATGGTCATGCGGATGGCGTTGCGCGTGCTCTCCAGAAACGCGCGCTGCCCGGTCTGCTTGTACGCCCACAGGTTGCACGCCCAGAGGTAGCTATCGAAGTGCGGGGAGTAGTTCACGTTCTGTGCATCGGCGAAGGCCTTCCAGCCTCTGGCTTCGAGCGGCCCGACGTCCACTCTGTCCTCGCGGAACCCGAGCCTGCCTGTGGTGCGCAGGTTTGCCAGCAGTCCGCGAAGCACCCATTTGTCCCAGTCGCCGCTGCCGAGCCCGGCCGAGGCGAGAATGGTCGCGAGCAGCACGCGGGCGTTGTCGTCGCCGTAGTTCCCGATGGTCCAGGCCGGATGCACGGCGCCCCATCCGATGAGGCCGAACGACGGATGCGACGGGTCGGCGCGGACGCCCCCGCACATGCCGCTGCTGATGAAGAGATAGTCGAGCAGGTTGCGCGCCGCTTTCGCGCTTGCGCGGTCTTTGTTGACCACGGAATCGAGCGCGAACACCATCGCCGCTTCGGCGTTGCAGTCCGCCCGCAAAGGAAGCCGCTGCGGCTGCGAGCCGTCGGGGAGTATGGCGGAGGCATACCCTTCGAGTATGCCGAAGGCGCCGTCGCCGGCGGGTTTGTCCGCTGGCGGGATGTCAATCGCCTCGGCGCCCGCGGCAAGCTGGCTCTCGACCTCGGCCTTTCGCCACGCGGGCACGAGCAGCCGCGAGTCGTGGTACCACTGAACAAACGAGCGCACGGCCTGATTCTCGGCATCGTCCGGGAGCCTGTCGAGGCGGCCGTAAGCGGGCCCGACCCTGCGAGGCGCCTCGAAGTCCGGCACGGGGTGCTCCGGATCGAGTTTGGAGAGAATGACGCGCCACGCTGTCACCCATTCGTCGTGTGGGGCAAAACGCGCCGAAACGAACCCGCTGAGCATGGTTGCGGCGACCATCAGGCTGCCGTCCCCGGACTCTCCGAGAAGCGTCGCCGCGTCCTCTGGCAGCCCGAACAGGGCGGTGTCGTAGCCGGCGACACGGGCGATTGAGAGTATAGGTTTCAAGCCCTTTAGCTCAACATACGTACACTGATGCGCGGTGAGAATCCGCAGTCTCCGCAGGTCTGGGGCGAAGCCGGAGCCCGTCACGACAACGCGCTCCCACACGGCCCTGCGCTCGCCGCCCACGCCTACCCCCTCCAGCGAATCCGGGAACTCGACGTACAGCCGGAGGCGCTTCTCGCGCGCGCGGGCAAGAAGCGACGGAGCAACGGACGTTCGCCTGTCCGGATACTCGTCGGCGAGGATGAGCACGCCCGACCCGGGTGCGGCGTTCTCGACGGCTTCGGCCGCAGTGTCGAAACGCGGCGCTCCTCCCGCCGAACGGCAGACGGCGGCGTACAGATCATTGCCGGGCGAACAACTGAACACGAGCGACATGGATGGTCTCCGGTTTGCGGGCAAGGGTGAGGCCGCGATAGCATCCGGCAGCATTGCTGTCAGGAGGGACACGGCCAGAACCAGGCGTCTGATGGGCATTGCCCGATTATAGGACGCGCGCGCTCCGGACGCAACGATTGTGGCGGCCGAGGCGGATTTGATTCCCTCACGCGGCGGCCCGGTGGTAGAATGGTAGTATCTTACAAACGCGGGGCCGGACGGCCGGCGCTCGATGGGACATTGCCGTGAGACGGGGCTTCACGCTTATTGAACTGCTTGTGGTGATAGCGATCATCGCGGTGCTCGCCGCGATACTGTTTCCCGTGTTCGCCCGGGCACGGGAGAAGTCGAAGACCGCCATGT
>JAGVUD010000205.1 GCA_019136435.1 Armatimonadota bacterium
CCCACACCATGGAGGAGTGCCTTGCCCGGGCCGATGCCGTTGTCGCCGTCAACTCCTCGCTCCTCTTTGAAGCCATCCTCACAGGCAAGCCTGTCGGCAGCCTCGGCCAGACCGTGCTGCATGACTGCGGCGTCTTCGACCAGCTTTCATCCCCCGCAGACACCTCGTATGTCTCCAGACTGCTTGGCACGCCGGCACACGAGATCAAGTCGCGCAAGGAGCGTTTCCTGCACTACACCCAGCATTGCCTCGAGCGGGCCTTCTGCCTGAAGCCGCAGTCCGGCCCCAACTATGGTCGCCGGGGAGCGGAGGCTCTGGCGGACTTCCTGGCCACGCAGATTCCTGCCGAGCCGCCGGCGGGGCTGGAGGGTCTGGTCAGCGACGCCACCGAGTGCCTGGATTCCGCCCTGACCCTGCACACATGGATGACGAGGTCGCGTCCGATGAAACTCGTCTGGCGGCTGAGTCGGGCGGTCAACTCGCTCCTGCATCGCTCGTGAACATCGCGCTCATCAGTTTCGAGTTCCCCCCCTCCGTGGCCATCGGCGGCATCGGCACCTACACGTGGAACGCCAGCCGGATGCTCGCCGAAGGCGGCGCCTCCGTTGTGGTGTTCTCGGCGGGGCGCGCCGACGATGAGGAAACTCCCCATCCTGGCGTTAGCGTGCATCGTGTGGGTGTTCGCTCGCGGGAGGATTTTCCGGAGGCATTGGTGCCGCGTCTGCTCGCCTGTCAGCAACGCCGCCCTTTTGATGTTATCGAGGCCCCCGAGATCGGGCCTGAAGGCGTTTTTGCCTTTAGGGCCGTACCCACCGCGGGCCGGGTCGTGAAGCTCCACACCCCCTCGTTTCTTGTCCGCCGCTTCGGTTATGCGCAGCTAGGCCCCCTCGCGCGATTGCGCTTCTGGGCTGGAGCCCTGCGCCGGGGGCGGTGGGACACACTGCCTCGCGCCAACCACCGCCGCGAGAACGATTCCGAATACCAGGGCATCTTGCTCGCCGATGAAATCGCGGCACCCAGCCGCGATATCGGCCGGATCCTGGGCAGGGAATGGGCGCTGGATCCCGCCAGGTTGAATTTTTATCCGCTGCCCCTATACCCTGCTCCGGCCCTCCTTGCCCTCGCCCCACCGCGGGAACGTCCGGCCACGGTGGGTTTTCTGGGCCGGCTTGAGGAGCGGAAGGGCGTTGTGGAAATGGCGCAGGCGATCCCCGCGATCCTGCGCGAGGTGCCTTCTCTGCGTTTCCGTTTCATCGGGCCGTCATTGCCCTGCAGGCGGGGTGACATGCGCAGCTGGATTGAAAGCCGGCTCTCAAGACACACGAAATCGCTCGAGTTCACGGGCCCCGTTTCACCGGAGGTGGTTCCGGGGGAACTCGCGCGCTGCGATGCCATAGTCCTGCCCAGCCACTGGGAGAACTTCCCATACTCCTGCTGGGAATCCCTCCTCGCAGGCCGTGCCGTCATCGGTTCTTCGGCCGGCGGAATGGCCGAGGTGATCGAACACGAGACGAGCGGCATTTTGGTCCCTCCCTATTCGGCAAAGGCAATCGCCCGGGCAGTTGTCGCCCTGCACAACCACCCGGGCAGGGCCGCAAGCCTCGGCGTTGCCGGGCGCGCCCGGATCCAGTCGCTTCTCGCCCCGGAGCGCATCCTTCCCCTTCAGATGCAGAGCTACGAGCGAGCCATCCATATGGCCAGATTACGCCAAAAGCTTCCGACGTGAAACTCAGCGTCCTTATTCCCACACACGATCCGCAATACGATCTTCTTGGCCGAGTCCTGACCGCACTACGCGCGCAAACCCTGCCCGCTGCAGACTGGGAATTGATCCTTATCGACAACGCAAGTGCCACGCCGCCACCAGCAGAACTAATTACCTGGCACCCGCTCGGCAAAGTCATCTCTGCGCCAACTCTAGGACTTACTCACGCCCGGATAGCAGGCTGCGTTAATGCCGCCAGCCCAGTACTCATCTGGGTCGATGACGACAATATCCTACAGCCCGACTACCTTGAGATCGTTCTAGACCGATTCGCCGTATGCCCAAACCTAGGAGCCATGGGCGGCAAATCGCTACCGCTATTCGACACAACGCCGCCAGCTTGGTATCGCCCTGGATTGGCTCCACTGGGCTGCCGCGACTTAGGTGATTTGCCGTTGGAGGTCGCGTGGGTAGCGGGAACGGCGCGCTTCTACCCCGATTGCGCGCCGATCGGTGCAGGACTCGCCATTCGCCGCGAAGCCATGCTGGGGTGGGCTGACCGAGTGCTGATTGATCCAGTGCGGGCCGCGTTCGGTCGCACAGGCAATAGGCTCACATCGGGGGAAGACAACGACATCAATCTTACATTACTCGCGTCTGGATGGAGCTTAGCTTACGAACCACGCCTGATCCTTTCGCATGTTATACAGGCAAAACGCCTCACGCTCGACTACCAGCGCCGTATCGCACGAGCAGCCTACTGTGACTTCGTACGCATACTGGCCATTCACGGAATCGTGCCCTGGCCCGCCGTCAGCCCGATGGGTGCAATCCTACGGCGCATTCGAGCCTGGTTCAGCCATCGAGCATGGAGCGGACCAGGGGCTTCGATTCGGTGGCAGGCATCCTGCGGTCAGATCGACGGACGAGTGGCTATCCCACGTCTCTTGTCCCGCCAATGACCACAACAAGGG
>JAGVUD010000395.1 GCA_019136435.1 Armatimonadota bacterium
ATATGCCTCTGTTTGACTACATGAATCGCTTCCTTCTGGAGTCCGGTAAGAAGACTGCGAAGATTGGCTATGGAGCAAGAGGGTGTGTGGTGCACCACCTCAGCGATATCTATGGCTTCACCACTCCCGCCGACGGCCTGTGGGGTCTTTGGCCCCATGGAGCGTCGTGGTTGTCCTATCATATGTGGGAGCATTATTGCTTTACCGGGGATTTGGACTTCTTGCGGGACACGGCTTATGAGTTTATCAGCCAGTCCGCAATCTTCTTCCTGGATACCATGGTGGAGGACAAAAACGGAAAGCTGGTTTTTGGGCCTTCGACCAGCCCGGAGAATAAGTACTATGCCCTGGATGAAAACGGGGAGAAGCGGGTCTGTTTCCTTGCCTATAATACGGCAATGGATATATCTATCATTGGCGGCCTCTTGCGGATTTATCTGCAGGTATCGAAGCTGCTGGGGGTCGAGAATGACGATACAAAGAGCGCGGAAACGGCGTTGTCAAAGATGGTGCCGCTTCGGATTGGGAAGCATGGACAGATTATCGAGTGGATGGAGGATTACGAGGAATTCGAGGTGGATCATCGCCACCTTTCTCCCACCTTTGCCCTGTATCCGGGAACGGCTGTGAATCGTTCCACGCCGGAACTTCTGGTTGACCTGCGAATTTGCCCGGCTGAGAATGGGGGAGCAGGCCTACGCGCGGGTGATGGGCTTCATTACGAAGTGTCCCAGCCCCAATCTGATGGATGTGATCCACGTTGGCGGCAGGACATACAGACCTCCGGTATTCCAAATGGATGGTAACGCCAGCTTTACGGCCGGAGTGACGGAAATGCTGCTGCAAAGCCATGAGGGCGTTGTGTCACTCATTCCTGCGGTTCCTGCGGCGTGGAAGAATGGCTCTTTCCGGGGGCTGCGGGCACGAGGTGGTTTTACGATTTCTGCCGAATGGCAAGACAGCGAGATTACAGACGTGGTCATCTCGCCGGATGCACCGTCCCACGTGGTACTGGAGCTGCCGGAAAAGCAGACAGAGGTGACCTTCATGGATGAAAAGGGAAAGAAGCACGTAGCAGAAAACCACCTCATTAGGCTGGATATCTCCTGCCCGATCTGCCTGAAAAGACAATAGACGATCTTTCGGTATCTCGGTATCGGGGTCAGCGTAGCCTAAGTTGCCTATCAGTAGCTTCTTGTGTTTGTATTGGATATGGCTTTGTAGCTAGATGCCCGCAGTTATGACCTTCATCTTCCTCAATCCGCTGCTTCCTCCACAACGACCTGAACATGGTCCGGGCCGGCGCAGTCAGGCATCCGTCGCAGTGGGTGGGCGCGCGAGCCGTATTGGACGGAGGCGGCGGCGGTGGGCGGCCGGGAGTGGATCGGGGCCCTGGCTGCACGGCTGCCAGTCTCGTGGCGGACGGTCGAACTGGTCCCGTCCGGCCCTGCGGCGGGGACCGTAGCGGAGGCGGCCGGCACCTATGTCCTCCACCTGAGTAAGCGCAGGCGCGGGGGGATGCTGGACTTGCTGGGAAGGTGACCCTATTCTGGACCTTTTCCAGCTTTCGCCATGCTTGGACATCGCCTGCTACGTGACGCAACCGCCTGTTAAAAGGCATGTTGGGTTACGCTGACCCCAATGCTGGTGCCAATGCTGTGTGCGGTAGGTCGCGCGAGCCGAGCGCGACCCCGGGCGCCGTGGTGCGGGGCGCCCGTGAGGGATCCGCGCCGCCGCCCTACCGCCGGACGTCGCGGCTCTCCCGAGGCAGTCTCACGACTCTCGTCCGCCGGCACGCCCCGGCGTGGTGTAGGGGGCCTTGTCTTCGGCGGCGGCGAGGCCCGCGGCGGGTGCGTCCGGCGGCGGATCTGCCAGGCGCGGCAGGGCCTCGGCGAGGCGTGCGGCCAGGGCGGCGGGGTCGCGCAGGGCGCATTCCCAGATCACGACCACACGCCAGCCGGCGGCCTCCAGGGCGGCGCGGACCGCCTCGTCGCGCTGGACGGTGCGCTCGAACTTCGCCTGCCACCAGGCCGTGCGTGTGCCGGGCGTGGTCGCATAGCGGCACCCCGGGTGGCGGTGCCAGAAGCAGCCGTGCAGGAAGAGTGCGGTGCGGTAGCGCGGCAGGACGACGTCGGGGGTCCCGGGGAGGTCCCGGCGGTAGAGCCGGAAGCGGTACCCCAGGCGATGGAGCATCGAGCGCAGGGCCTTCTCCGGGCCGGTATCCCGGGCCCGTATGCGGCTCATATTCCAGCGTCGGCGGTCGGGTGTCAGGTGGTCGGTCATGGCATACCGCGAGCGTTCGGGGGCCGGAGCGTGACCGCGTCGGCATCGGCTGCGAAGGGAACGTACCCGCGGACAGCGGCCGGTTCCAGCGGCTATTCCCCACCCCGGCAAGCCGGTTAGGCGGAATATCCCTCCGATACCAGCAGCCAGAGTATGGCTCCCACCCGCCTTATCATCGTTGCCGCAACGTCGCCATTGACGGGCGGTCGTACGCCGCACGGTTCAGTGGCTTGTGACGCCGTCCTTCTCTCTCTTGAAGTACCGTTGTTCCTTGAGTCCTGGGACCTCAAAGCCTTCGAGCGGCGAGAATCCTGCCCGCTTCAGCAGAATCTGAACTCGTCGGTTTCGAGCCGAGGTGTTTGTCCACACGGCCACGAGAGCCGGCACGTCATGCGGCGTCGCGAACCGAGTGGATGTCCTGATCTCACTCTGCATAGTGCTCGTGGCAACGGGTCCGCCGCTCAGAGACTATGGCTCCAGGACTCGCGTCACCGGCGGCTCCCGTTCACTGCCTGTCTCTGCATTTCCTGTGCTTCGCCAGATCCCGTACCGCAGCAAACCCGGCAACACGCATACCGCCGCAACAAGTCCGAGGATACCCGCACCAAGCGCCAGCGCACCGGCAACCATCGCAGGCATCTGTTCAAGCCCGCACAGTTGGTACTTGGCATAGATCGTCTGTTCCCTGCCCGCGAGCGCTGCGACACCGGTGTCAACACGGATTGTGGCAGCGTAATCGCCGCGGCGAAACGGCGCGAAATTGGCAAGCGTGATCTTGCCATCCCAGTATTGCACGGTCTTGCTGTCGATCGTCACGGACTCGATTTCCTTTCCGCCCGAGTCCCTGATGACGACACTGCCGGAGAAGGCCGCAAACAACTCCTCGATGTTCCGTTTCGATTCGTCGTCGAGATCGCATTGCAGGTAGAGCGCTTCGCCGTGGGAAATGCCGCATGTCTGGTGAAACGGGACCATCGTTTCGCCGGGCCTGGAGAGGTCGATCGC
>JAGVUD010000411.1 GCA_019136435.1 Armatimonadota bacterium
GCGCGCGCTGGGCTGGAGCGGCCGGCTCCGCAAGCTCCGCCACGGCCGTCAGCGCCGCCACCTCGAGCGCCAGGTCCGACCGGTCCCAGTTCCGCAGGTTCGACTGGGCCGCCGCCAGGCTGTAGATCAGCCGGATCAGCCGGTCCGTGCCCAGGCTCGCGAGCTCATCCTGAAGCGGCTTCCCGGAAACAGCATCCTGCAGACGCTCCCGCGCATACTCGACCAGCGCCGAAAGAAGCCGCGACGGGTCGGCCCCCGAGTCCCATATCTGCCGCACTTCCTTTAGAAGCCGCTCGGAATCGCGCGCCAGGATCGCCTGGAAGATGCTCGCCGTCACTTCTTGCGAGACCGCCCCCAACACGCTGCGGGCATCATCGGCCGTAATACTCTCTCCCGCGAACGCTATCACCTGCTCGAGCAGGCTCAGCCCGTCACGCCAGCTCCCCTGAGCGTGCGCGGCAATAATCTGCCCCGCCTCATCGCTCAGGTTCACCCCTTCCTGCTCGCACACCCAGCGAATCCGGTCGCGGATCTCGGGAAGCGTTCCGCGGCGGAAGTCGAACTGCTGGCACCTGCTCCGGATAGTAATGGGTATCTTGGACGGCTCGGTGGTGGCGAGCACGAAGATGGCATGCGGAGGGGGCTCTTCGAGCGTCTTGAGAAAGGCGTCCTTCGCATGATCCGAAAGCTGGTGCGCCTCGTCCAGGATGACGACCCTGTAGCGCGCCTCCATGGGCTGGAAGCGCACGCCCTCGCAGATGGCCTCCATCTCAGCGACGCCCCTGTTGCTTGCCGCATCCACCTCGGCGACATCCACCGCGGAGCCCGCGGTGATGGCGAGGCAGGCGGCACACTTGTTGCAGGGGTCCGGCGTGGGGCCGCTTTCGCAGTTGACGGCCTTGGCGAGGAGACGGGCGACGGTGGTCTTGCCGGTGCCCCGCGACCCTGTAAAAAGGTAGGCCTGTCCGATGGACCCCCGCTCGAGCGCGTTGCGCAGCGTGCGGGTGACATGCTCCTGGCCGACGACGTCGTCGAATGTCTGAGAACGGTACTTCCGGTACAGTGCGATGTAAGGCATTGGCTCTCAAAAGCCGCACGGCGGGCATGTCTTGCGCGCCCGCATTGGTCACGGGCGCGAGCAGTCCGGCGCCGCGGCAGCCTGATTATACAGCAAACCGGGCACGGGAGAGGCCTGAAGGGGGAAATGGGATCGTGCACCCGGCTTCGATAAGCTTTCCCGGCAGCCGTCCGCGCGGCAAGGCTCCGGCCAGAACACTCAAGTGGCACACGCCGGACCTGCTTACCGCTGCTTCCTTCCGGATCTGACGGGGTTCACAGGCCGCACGTTGCACTGGGCCCGGCCTTCAACGTCCGCAGCGCGGATACTTACCAGAATCCCAGACCTCGGCACGGGGATTCAGCCTCGCGTAAAGCGGGTTTCGAGTTCAGGGCACCGCTGGTTCCCCGCCTAGCACGATCCCGCGGACATTGTCGCGGAAAGGCCGGGCTTTTGGCAACATCGCGCGGGGCGACTGCCCCCGGAAGCGGCCTGCGACTGGTACTATTACCAGTTTTCGGCACGGATTTGCCCCGGAACGCACTTCTGGCACGGCTCTTGCACCTGTAATGGCTGTGGCCGATCGGGTGCCTGAGAATCTGTCGGCCCCGGGCATCTTGACCTGGAATTCTGAGGTGAAACAAATCTTTTTTCACCAAAGGTGACGTTAAGGCCCGGTTTGGCACGATTCTTGCACCTCACATGTTGTGAGACACGAAGACCGCTGCAAGGCGCTCTGGAGGGATTCCCGCTCCGGTGCGCAGGAGGCGGCTTCAACAATCTTCTGTCGAGTGCAGATCAAGCTTCCACTTCACGAAAGGGGAGAACCGCTTCGCGAGAGTTGAACTTTTGCGGCCTGGAAGGCAGCACGGGTTCACTTTGAGCGAAAGGAGGAAAAAAGGACAATGAGAAAAGTACTTTTCGTTGCTAGCGCCGTTTGCCTTCTGGCTTCGGCATTCGCGGTGTCCGCGTCGGCTTCCGAGCAGGCATGGACCATCTACATTGAGGCGGGATGGGGCGGCACGTATGGCGCGATCGAGGGCATCGGCGCAGTTGCCCAGATCGAAGCCAGCACGCTTGCTACCGTCATTGACGACCCGAGCGTCAAGGATCCGAGGGACGGCCTGATGGCTCCGGCCACGATGGACTCCGCTACCTTCGCTCAGTGGTGGCGCCCGTTCGCTGCCGATGGCAGCTGGGGCATGTTCATTCGTGACGCCCGCAAGCCGCTCGACACCGTGCCGAACCTGGTGAAGACCTTCGAGAACCTGATTATCTGGGGCGCCAATGGCCCGATGAACACCTATCCGTCCGAGACGCTGACGATCTTCTTCTCGGCCAAGGGCGTTCCGAACAGCGTCGCCGGCAAGCCGGTTGCCTACAAGCTGGTTATGACCTATGCCCCTGAGGGCTACGACGGCCAGAGAGAGTGGGTCCTCCCGGAGTCCCCGGGTGCTGACAACACACTCAAGACCGGCTGGTTCAACATCACTCTGCCGGTTGCCGGCGCCATTATGGCCCCGGGCGGCACGCCGATCAGTGGCACTGGCGACATCGCCGCCACGCAGAACGGTGGTTACCGCTTCTCGCTGGTGACCCCGGAGCCGG
>JAGVUD010000016.1 GCA_019136435.1 Armatimonadota bacterium
GTCGAACAGAGCAGACAGCGTCGCCATATACGCGCGGGTGGCCTTCCCGTCCGGCCCGAATGCCGCGCCGAAGAAGTCATCCGCGAACGCGTCAAAGTCCGTCGTCCGGTCCCAGAGCGCCTGTCCCATCAGGCACATCCCGAGCCCGTGCGGCAGAAACGTCCTCTGAGCCTGGCAGCTCACCAGCCCGTTCAGCCCGATGTCCGCCAGGTTCACAACGTCCCTGTGCAGCGTCCGGGCGATGGCGTAGTATCCCGGATCCTTGAGATGGTCCCACATGTAGTGGTAATCGAAATCGAAGCTGTCGCCGTCGAACATCTGCTGCCACGCGCGCAGGAAGGCGACGTTCGCTTCCACGCTGGCGGGGAACTCCAGCTTGTTCCGGTCGTAGGGCGGCAGCTCCGGCAGCGCCTCTTCCGCCTCGAACGCACGGCTGTACGTCCGCGTGATGGGAGCGAACATCAGAATGAAGCGCTCCTTGTTCTTGATGACCTCGTGCTCCGGGGGCCACAGGAGGTCCACATATATAAGGAATACGATCCGCGCAGGCAGGCCTTCGGAGGTCAGCTTCGCGTCCAGCTCGTTCAGCATCTTCACGTAGAAGTCCGAAGGCCGGCCCTTGCGGCACTCCTCGCATTCGCACTGGTTGTTCGACCCGTCCGCCAGCCAGAAATGAATGACATCCACCTCCGGGTGCTGCCGCGCGTACTGCACGATGTCGTCCGTCACGATCCGGCGCACTTCCGGGTTCGAGTAGCACAAATTCGTGTTCATCGGAATCTTGCGCCACAGCTTGCGCTCGCCGTTCACCTCTGCGAGATACCCCGTCACCTCGCCGGAGAGCGGCTCTTCGTAGTCGTTCCAGCCGAGGCCCGGAATGCCGAACGGCTCGCACGTCCATCCGTGCCCCACGTCGTGGAACACCATTCCGCGCTTGCCGATCTCCCGCGTCAGCCAGGCCTTGAACTCACGCGCCCGCTCCACGGGGAACGGCTCCGGCTCCAGAAACGGGTTCTTCATGTGCGTGTACCAGCGGTTGAAGAACGTGTGCGCTTCGCGGAACTGCGTGAAGTAGGTGTTGAAGCCGTTCTTCGCCGACCAGTCCACGACGTCCCGGACGTTCTCGTAGCTGACCGCGCCCTCGATGCAGATGCCCCTGTGCCGGTACGACGCGGTCTCGGCCACGCGCACCGCGGTCGCTTCCACGCTCACGGCAGGGACGCGATCGCCTTCTCTGCCCGGGCTCACCCAGCGGAAGCCCAGCTCCCTCAAATAACGGTATACGGCGAACAGCGTGCTGCCCGGGTTCGACCCGGCTATGATGCCGGCGCTCCCGCTCGTCTCGATAAAGACCGCGTCGTCCAGCGCCGCGTCGCCCGTTTCGGGCCAGTGGCGCAGACCGTCGCCGAAGTCCGCGAACGTGCCGACCCACAGCCCGCCCGGCTCGACGGCCGGGGCCGCATCGGCCGCTTTCACCCCGGGTTGTTCGCCCGTCGCCTCGCCCAGATACCGGGCAAGCTCCTCCGCCGCAAACCCCACCGCCTCGTCTGTTCCAAGCCGGATCACCTGCAACTGCTGCATTCGTGCTCTCCTCGTCTTACTCCAGATTCAGCCAGGCCATCTCCTGCGGCGTGAGCTTCAGGTCGAGCGCGGCCTCGTTCTGGGTGAACTCCTCTTCCGACCGCGCCCCCACGAGCGGAAATACGTTCAGCGGGCTGTTCAGCACCCACGCCAGCGCGATCTGGTTCGCGATCAGGCCCTTGTCGGCGGCCAGCTTCTCCGCCCGCGCCTGCCGCTCGAAGTTCTCGTCGCCCGCATAGCAGTGTGCGCAGAGCGCGAACGGCCCCTCGGCGACGGACTCCCGATTGTCCCGGCGGACCTGTCCCGTGAAGAAGCCCTGTGCCACGCTGGACCAGGTGAACAGAGGGATCTGAGTCTGCTCGTACCATTCCCGAGCCGCCTGCTGCTTCTTGCCCGTGATGGTCACGCAGTTGTCCCAGGGCTCGTTGTACTGCTCGGCCAGGCTGAAGTGCGGGCTGCTCGCCGCAAACGGCGTCAGACCTTTGGCCGCGGCGTAATCGTTCGCCTCCTGCACGCGCTTGTGCGACCAGTTCGATCCGCCGAATGCGCGGATGCGCCCCGCCTCCTGATGCTCGTTCAGAATCTCGACGATCGGCCCCACCGGGAAGCTATCATCGTCCCGGTGCAGAAGATAGAGGTCTATGTAGTCCGTCTGGAAGCGCGCCAGCGAGTCGTACAGGTCGGAGGTGATGTCCCAGGGAGTCACGCGCCTGCGATCCTCGTTGTGGTGCGCGCCCTTGCCGATCAGCACCACCTTGTCGCGCAGCCCGCGCTCGTTGACCCACCTGCCGACGGTGCGCTCGTTGTCGCCGCCTCCGTAGATGTGTCCAGTGTCAAATGTATTGCATCCGCGCGCGAAAACCGCGTCCAGCAGCCCGAAGCTGTAGTCGAGGTCGCCCGAGCTGACCATAACCGTGCCGTGCACGATGCGGGAAACGGGCTTGTCCAGCCCAACGACTGTTCCATACTGCACTTGTAAACCTGCTCCTGATCTGATGTGATGTGGGCGCCTGCCACGCAGCCGCGTCCTACTCGAACGGGTACTTAAGTCCCCACTGGTCCCGGATTCTGTCCATCGTCTTCATAATGGAAAGCGTCTCGTCCAGGGGCATCTCCGGGCTTTCGGTCTTGCCCTCGCGCAGCAGCCTCATCACCTCCTGCGCCTCATACTCGAAACCGTTGCCGGTGATGGGCAGCTCCATGGTTTCCTCGCGGCCTTCGCGGCATATCGTCAGTCCCGATGCCGTCCAGAACGAGTGCACTGTGATCTTGCCCTGCGTGCCCAGAACGCAGGCCTCGTGCCGCGTCGTTGTGCGGACCGCCGAAACAAGCACGCTCAGCGGGCCGCCGTCATGCGCGAGGATCACCGCGTTCTGCTCGTCCACGCCCGTCGGCCCGATGTCGGCGAGCGACGCCACCCGCGAAGGCGTGCCGAACAGGAACGAGTCGAGAGAGACCGGATACACCCCCACGTCCAACAGCGCGCCGCCGGCCAGCTCCGGCGCAAACAGCCGGCCGTGCGGATTGCGCTCGGCGCGAAAGCCGAAGTCCGCCTCCAGCATCTTCGCCTGGCCCACCGCATGGTCCGCCACGAGCTGCTTCATTTTCTGGATAGCCGGCAGAAAGCGGGTCCACATCGCCTCCATCAGGAAGACCTTGTTCTCCCGCGCCTTCTTGATCATCTCCGCCGCCTGCCGGGCATTCACCGCAAACGGCTTCTCGCACAGAACTGCCTTGCCCGCCTCCAGGCACAGAATCGCCGCGTCCTTGTGAAACGGATGAGGCGTCGCCACATACACGGCATCCACGTTCGGGTCCGCCGCCAGCGCTTCATAGCCGCAGTGCACTGTCGGTATGCCGTGCTTCGCGGCGAACTCCCGGCCGGCCTCTTCACGGCGGCTGCCTACCGCGGCGATCTCGGCGTCCGGCAGATTGCAGAGAGCCGCCGCCATCTTGTTCGCAATCTGGCCCGGCCCCAGAATCCCCCAGCGAATCTTTTCCATAACCCGTACCTCCGAATGTCAGTCTGACACCGTATCAATACCCGCTGACCACCGGAACTTCCTGCGGCGGCTCTGCGAAAAAGCCGCTGCCGGGCTTTTTTGGTGGCGGACACGGGTGCCTGAGCGCGTTGCCATGAGCAACTCTCACGTTTCAAACTTGCACATTTGGGCACAATATATTGCGGGCCCCGAAAAAAAAGTTACTAGATGTTGTGATAATCTACTTGACGCCGGGCGATAAGGGGTTTACACTTGGCTCTGCCGCTGGCACAACAACGTGCTGCGGTAGCGGATGACAAGGAAGCTCCGGTTGAAAGGCCTGCGAAAGACGGGCAACAACAGCCCACGGGGCGGCGGCGCGCTCTCTGCGACACCTGATGTTCGGTTCAGGCGAGGAGTGCGTCTCGGGCCGGCCTCGCACCGACCGGGTCCTGAATACGCGGCGGGGGTTGGCCCCAGGCAACTATTTCGCAAGGAGGATCGGGCGAATGGATTCGAACCTTTCCGGGAACGATGATCTGACTGCTGTGGATGGTGTGGACAAGACAACTAAGGCCGTGAAGGCCGGCGCCAGTGCTGCTCATGCGGAGGGTGGGGGACCAGCCCCCGCCTCGCGCCCTGACGACTCCGGCATCGCCGGCATCCGGTTTGCCCGGGTGTACACCAGGGAGGGGCAGAACCCGTTCGACCTGGTCGAGTGGGAGACGCGGACGGCCCTCATCACAAACGAAAAGGGCGAGGTCGTTTTCGAGCAACAGGGCGTTGAGGTCCCGAAGGCGTGGAGCCAGATGGCCACCAACGTGGTGGTCTCGAAGTACTTCCGCGGACAGGTGGGCACTCCGGAGCGCGAATACAGCGTCCGGCAGCTCATCAGCCGCATCGTCTTCACGATCACCGACTGGGGCGAGCAGGGCGGCTACTTCGCCGGCCCCTCCGACCGCGATGCGTTTCGCGACGAGCTGACGCACATTCTGCTGCACCAGATCTGCTCGTTCAACAGCCCCGTCTGGTTCAACTGCGGCGTCGAAGAGCGCCCGCAGTGCTCGGCCTGCTTCATCAACTCGGTGCAGGACACCATGGCCAGCATCCTCGATCTGGCGAAGACCGAGGGCATGCTGTTTAAGTGGGGCTCGGGAACCGGCACAAACCTGTCGCCCATCCGCTCCAGCCGCGAGCTGCTCGCGGGCGGGGGCACAGCAAGCGGCCCGGTATCCTTTATGAAGGGATACGACTCCTTCGCGGGCGTCATCAAGTCCGGCGGCAAAACCCGCCGCGCCGCGAAGATGGTCATCCTCAATGTTGACCATCCCGACATCGTAGCGTTCATCAACTCGAAGGCCGAGGAAGAGAAGAAGGCCTGGGCGCTTATTGATGCGGGCTACGACGGCGGGTTCAACGTGCCCGGCGGCGCCTACGACTCGGTGCAGTTCCAGAACGCCAACCACAGCGTCCGGCTCACCGACGATTTCATGGAGCGCGCGCTGGACGGCAAGCCGTGGGAGACGCATGCGGTCACCGACGGGCGCGTCATGGACCGCTACAACGCGGCGGACATCCTCAACAGCATCAGCGAGGCCGCGTGGATCTGCGGCGATCCGGGCTTGCAGTTCCACACCACCATCAACGCCTGGCACACCTGCCCGAACAGCGCGCCCATCAATGCGTCCAACCCGTGCAGCGAGTATATGTTTGTGGACGATTCGGCCTGCAACCTTGCGAGCCTGAATGTCGTCAAGTTCCGCCTGCCAGACGGGCGCTTCGACATCGAATCGTTCCGCCACACGGTGCGGGTGGTCATCAGCGCCATGGAGATGGTCGTCTCCAACGCCAGCTACCCCACCACGTCCATTGACCGCAACTCGCGCGACTTTCGCCCGCTGGGGCTCGGATACGCCAACCTCGGCGCCTTCCTCATGAGCAACGGCGTCCCCTACGACAGCGACGCCGGAAGAGCGTTCGCGGGGGCGATGACCGCCGTCATGTGCGGCGAGGCCTACGCGCAGTCCGCCCGCATCGCCGAGCATCTCGGCCCGTTCCGCTACTTCGAAAAGAACCAGGAGCCGATGCTCAAGGTTATGCGGATGCACAGGGCCGCGGTCGAGAACCTGGACCAGAAGCTGCTCGACGAAGACCTGTCCACCGCGGCCCGCAAGGCGTGGGACGAGGCCGTCGATCTCGGCAGCAGGTTCGGGTTCCGCAACGCCCAGACCACCGTTCTCGCGCCCACCGGAACCATCGCGTTCATGATGGACTGCGACACCACCGGAATCGAGCCCGATATCGCGCTCGTCAGCTACAAGAAGCTCGTCGGCGGCGGGATGCTCAAGATGGTCAACGGTACCGTGCCGCTGGCGCTCGAGAAGCTCGGATACAACCCCCGCGAAATCCGCGAAATCGTGGACTACATTGACGCCAACGATACCATCGAAGGGGCGCCGTTCCTGAAAGACGAGCATCTGCCCGTGTTCGACTGCGCGTTCAAGCCGTTCAACGGCCACCGCAGCATCCATTATATGGGGCACATCCGGATGATGGCCGCCGTCCAGCCGTTCATCAGCGGCGCCATCTCGAAGACCGTCAACATGCCCAACGACGCGACGCCGGACCAGATCAAGGAGGCCTACGTCGAGAGCTGGCGCAGCGGTCTCAAGGCTGTCGCTGTTTACCGCGACGGCTCCAAGAGGACGCAGCCGCTCAACACGTCCCTGGCTGGCGGCAAGGGCAAGGAGGAGGCGCCGCAGCCCTATCGCCACAGGCTGCCGAACGAGCGCGCTTCCATTACACACAAGTTTGAGGTGGCGGGTCACGAGGGGTACATCACGGTCGGTATGTATGAGGATGGTACGCCGGGAGAGATCTTCCTGACGATGGCCAAGGAAGGCAGCACCATCTCCGGCCTGATGGACTCGTTCGCGACTGCTATCTCATTGAACCTGCAGTATGGCGTGCCCTTGCAGACTCTGGTCAGCAAGTTCAGCCATATGCGGTTCGAACCGGCAGGGATGACCGGGAGTTCCGAGATACCGATCGCCAAGTCGATCGTGGACTATATCTTCCGCTGGTTGGGAGCCAAGTTCCTCACCGGCGCTGAAAGGGACGCCATTGGTGTGGTGAACCGGCCAGCGTTGTCGAATGGCGATGCCGCGCTTGCGAGCAAGGGAAGCAAGGCGCCTGCGATGCTGCAGCAGCAGGATGCCCCTCCCTGTTCCGAGTGCGGCGCCATCATGATCCGCAGCGGCAGCTGCTACAAGTGCGCGAACTGCGGATCCCAGAGCGGGTGTTCGTAGGCCGGGGGTCACAAGCCGGCCTGCGATACAGAAGAGGGGGCCATGGATGGCGCCCTGCGCGCGAGAAACCGGGGAACGGCCCTTCGGGGCCGTGCCAGGAGGTAGACGCGCCCGCGCGCAGTTACCCCTTCGCGCAATGCGGGGAGCGGCATGGAGGCCGCTCCCTTTTTGTACTTCTGCGGCTGCCCGCGATATTGTGGGGAGGTTTTGCCGCCCATGTGCCGTATAGTTTCTGTGTATGCAGGGCGAAACGACTAAGGGGCTTCAGTCCCCGGGAGGCACACTGTATGAAACGGCGAATGGGCTGGGTTGTATGTCTGCTGGCCGCTCTGGCCATCGCGGGGGGGAGCGCTTCGGCTCGGCCTCACGGGGCAACGGCGACTCCGGCCGAACCCGAAATCCACACGGCGGCGCTTGCCGGCGATGCCGCCGCCGTCACCAGACTGCTGGAGTCCGACCCGAAGAACGCTTCTGTCCGTGACAGAGACGGCTTCACGCCGCTCCACCACGCCCGGAACGCTGAAGTCGCCAGGCTGCTCATCGAAAAGGGGGCCGAGGTCAACGCGCGCTGCAAGAGCAACAAATGCACGCCGCTTCACTCCGCGGTGTTCAGAGGGCGGCTCGATGTCGTGAAGGTCCTGCTCGAAAAGGGCGCCGACATCAAGGCAACCGATGCGGTCAGCAATCCCGCGCTGCACTATGCGGCCGGATGGAATCGCGACCCCGAGGCGACTCAGCTTCTGCTGGATGCGGGCGCTCCGATAGACCAGCGCGACAACTCGGGCTGGACGGCGCTCCACCATGCGGCGTACTCGGGTTATGACAAGGTGGCTGCTCTGTTGATATCCAGAGGCGCGGACATCAACGCGCGCGACTTCTATGGCCAGACGCCGCTCGGCAAGGCGCTCGAAATGTCCAACATGGCGCTTGCCAAGACGCTCGTCGAATCCGGCGCGCGCAAGTAGCCCTTGCCCGGTATGCACAGCCTCGAAGGCAGGAAGGTGTTCATCAAGTTCGACAGCGGCAAGGGCGGCGAGGGCGAGTTTCGTGTCGTCGCCGTTGAGGGCGGCCTGATGAAGGTCCGTCCGATTGACCCGGACACGGGCGAAGACCCTGACGCGTTCTGGTTCCCGGTCGCTCACATCTTCACCCTCCGTGAACTGACCGATCCTGCCGCCCCCGGGCTTTTCCGCGATGACGTTATGGAGCAGTGGGCGAAGCTGGGCGAAGATGAACCGCCAGAGTGAGGAACAGCACCGGCAGCGCGTCCGCGGCTGCCTGCTGGGCGGCGCGATCGGTGACGCACTGGGTGCGGGGATCGAATTCCTGACCATTGCCAGGATACGCTCGCAGTTCGGCCCATCCGGCGTCACCGGGCACACGGGCGCGTTTGGCCACACAGCGCCGATAACCGACGACACCCAGATGACGCTCTTCACCGCGGAGGGCCTCATCTGCGCGGCTGTTGCAGGCGAGCCCGGAGGAATTGCGCACGTTTATCGAGCCTATCTGCGCTGGCTGAGCACGCAGCGCGCCGGGGCCGCGGTCCCGAACACCGACGGGTGGCTGCTCGAACTGCCGCAGATCCACAGCAGGCGCGCTCCCGGAAACACCTGCCTGTCGGCGCTGGCCTCCGGAACAGCAGGCTCGACGGAGCATCGCATAAACGACAGCAAAGGGTGCGGCGGCGTCATGCGCGCGGCCCCGTGCGGGCTTGTGGGCGGGGACGCCTTCCGGCTCGGATGTGACAGCGCGGCGCTCACGCATGGCCACCCGTCGGGATGGCTGGCGGCTGGCGGACTTGCGCTGATGATCCAGGTGCTGGCCGCGGGACATACCCTTGAGGAAGCAGCAGACGCTGCCCTCGATCGTATCTCCTCTCATCCGGAGGGGCGTGAATGCGCCGGGGCGCTTCGCGCGGCGGTCCGCGAAGCAGGCAGCGCCGGGGCTTGCCCGGAAGCTGTCGAGAGCCTGGGCGGCGGATGGGTCGCCGAAGAAGCGCTGGCGATCGCTGTGTTCTGTGCGCTGAAGGCACAGGATTTCGCTCATGGCGTGCTCCTCGCGGTGAACCATTCGGGCGATTCCGACTCGACCGGCGCCATCACCGGCAACATCCTCGGGACGCTTCTGGGCTTCGAAGCTCTCCCGGAGGCCCTGCTGGCCCCACTGGAACTGCGCGCTGAGATTGACCAGATTGCGCGCGATCTCTATGCGATTGCCGCGAGTGCGTCTACGGATGACGGGCTGCGCGACAGGTACCTTTGACGATATACTGCTCACAGCCGGTGACGGCGGCCGCCGTCCCGCCTCAACTCAAGGAGAACGAACTTTCCATGCTCAGGCGATTCTGCCGGCTGCTGCTCGCTGTGCTGGCTTCGATATTCCCTGGCCTCTGTTTCGCCACGGGGGCGCTCGCGGACAACCTGCTCGTCAACGGCGGCTTCGAGGATGGCACGGCCTACATCAACCAGAGCGCTGGCCTCACAGCCACGGTCGCGGGTTGGACGTACGCCACCGACCCCAACTGGTCTGGCTTCTGGAACGGAGCGGAGACAGAGTGGGGCGGGGGCGCAACGCTGCGAACCGGCGCGAGGAGCCTGCGCGTGTTTCACTACGGGTCCACCCTCGGATACCCCGACGGGTGGCGGACCTCCGATGCGTGGCAGGTCGTGCGGGTAGCGCCGTCTCAGGACTACACAGCTTCGGCCTGGGTGTTCATCTACCTTGCTCCGGGAGAGGAGATCGGCCAGCAGTTCCGGGCGGGCCTCAGAATTGAGGAACTCGACAGCCAGGGCGCCACCATTGCCAGCCGCCAGTCCCGATTCAATTCTGCCTCGACGCAGTGGCGTCAGGTGAAGATCAGCTTCCGGACCACCTCGGAAACAACCCACGTCCGCTTCGTCCTGACCAACCACTGGCTGCTCCACGAGAGCCTGAACCATATTACCTACGACGACTGCGCGCTGGAGGGGCCCTCGCTGCCTTCCGCTCGTATTCCGGATATCCTCGGTCTTCCCGACGGCGCGGCCGTGCGTCTGGATGCTACCCGCGTTGTCAGCGCCCGCTTCGACGGCTTCTTCTACCTGCAGGAGCCGGGCTGGTGCGGCGGAATCCGCGTGAACGGTGACGCGTTCCCGGGCGATCTGCTGGAGGTCAGTGGTCAGATGACGACTGTGGACGGCGAACGGGCCATCGTCCCATCTGTGCTTTCCCTCAACGGCTCCGCTCCCCGCGCCCGTCCGCTGGGCGTGTCGAATGGCGACTGCTTCAGGAGCATGTTCCCGCCCGGCCTGCTCGTCACCCTCACAGGCCGCGCGGTGACGGCCGGCGCGGACGGCGCCTTCTTCGAACTCGACGATGGCTCGGGCCAGAAGATTCTGGCCACCGGCGCCACAACTCCGGGCGAGTTCTTGCAGGTGACGGGCATCCTTACCCGCGACGCGCAGGGCAGCCTGCTTCTGCGGACAACGCTCATGCGGCGCACGGACGAGCCGCCCGTCACCCCGCGCCAGAGCTTCCGGGCCGCCTTCGTTCTGGACGATCAACTCAAGAGCGCCGCCAACGCAGGCGGCCAGAACTACTGGGGAAGCTACATCAGCGAGATACTCAGCAGGCTCGGGCTTGCGGCGGTGCAGCTCTCCCCGGCCGAGCTTCCCTCGCGCCTGCAGGATTTCTCCATCCTGTTCCTGGCCGAGGCCGAGGAAGGCAGCCTCGTCAGCATGCACGGAGCGGGCATCGTCTCGCAGCTCGAGTCGTGGGTGCGGGACGGCGGAATGCTGGTCGGAAGCCGCACGCGCCATCTCGACGCCATAATGGGCAATCTCCCGGCCGGGCCCGATATCCCGTCCGCCGGTGACTTCGCCGTCTCGTCCGAGTTCACGCTGAACGAGAGCGCGTTTACGGCATCGCTGCGGTCGCCGCTCCATCCCGATGCGCCGCTCGTTACCATCGGCAGCGTGCGCCCCGTTACCGCCAGCCTCTCTCAGCCGCTTGCTGCCTCGGGCGATGACGCCATCATCACGGCGCACAAGAACGGCGCGGGGTGGGGGTTCTACTTCGGGTTCGACCTCGGGCACACGTTCTGGGCCATCCAGCAGGGACGCCCGGTGGATCGGGACTACGACGGTGACGGCTGGCTGCGGACGGGCGATGCGCAGATACTGGGCAGCCGCGAACCCGAGGTCCCCTATACAGACGAGCTTCTGTTCCTGCTGCAGAACGCCGTGTCGGTGCAGCCGCATCCGCTCATCAGCTATCTCCCGCCGTCCGGGTCAGGCGTCCCGGACATAATGCTGTTCTATGGCGGCGATGACGAGAACTCGGACGGCGTGCAGGTTCCGGCCGCCACCTTCATGGGAAGCCGGGGCCTTCCCTATCAGATCAACGCGATGCCGTACAACGGGTCGTTCGCGGTCACGCCCGACGAGCTCGCCATCATCCAGGCCGCGGGCACGGAGATGTCGCTCCACTACGATTTCATAACCGGCTTCGCGCAGGGCGACGGTTTCACTCAGGCCGACGTGGATCTGCAGAGCGGCTGGTTCGAGAGCTTCTTCGGGTACCCGGCGGTCTGCTCGGTCAATCACTGGGTGCGCTGGGTGGGCTGGCACGAGCCGGCGCTCTGGATGATGATGGCGGGCCTCAAGGGCGATAACAGCCGCTTCCCGGTTCCTCTCGTGTCGGCCAACCCCGTCAACTGTATCGGATTCGCCTTCGGAACCGCGCTGCCGTACCATTTCTGGTCCGACGCGTCCGGTGGAAACCAGCGAATCCCCTTCGTGGAGGCGCCCATCTCAGGCTACGAACTGGGATACATCGGCTCGGGTCTCGATGAGCGTCAGGTGCGGCGCGCCCTGTACCTTGCCGAGCACTATGGATACATCTACGAGTTCTTCTACCACCCCGTTTACATCGCCAGCTCGGCCGGGTGCCGCGCGGCCATTGACAAACTCCTGGAGCTGATTGACAGCCGCGGTCTCGATGTCATCCACACCACACCCGGCGGGGTGGTCAACTGGTGGACGGAGCGCAGCGCGATAGCGCTCGAAGACGTTGAGGTGTCCGCGGGAACGCTCAGCTTCACCGCCCGAAACCCCGGGTCGCGAAGCTTCGTCGTCAACATCCCCGTCGAGGACTTCACGGTCGGCGCCGTGCCGTATCCGCACGAGTTCCGCGAGATGTTCGGGCGTCGCTGGCTGATGATGGTGCTGCCGCCTGGCGATACGAACGTAGCGCTCAGCATCGGCCCCTGACGGGCCGGGGGACGTCAGCGCGCGGCTTCCGCAAGCGCCATGAACGCGCGCGCGCCGCGCTCGCCGTACGTTCCCGAAGCCGTCCCGCCCAGCACGAAGGCCTTCGTCCCGGCGGCGCTAAGACGCTCCCTGCCCATCTCCAGAACATCATCCAGAGGCAGCGACTCCAGAACCTCCATATCGTCCAGGTTTCCCACAAAGCAGAGCTTGTCGCCCGCCCGCTTCCTCGCCTCGGCAAGGTCCACATCTCCCCACGGCGGCGCTTCCAGCGGGTCCAGCGCGTCAATGCCCAGCTCTGCCAGCGCCGGCAGATAGTCCATCACCTTCCCGTGATTGTGATAGTAGGCCACCCCGCCGTAGTGATGGATGATGTCCACAAGCTCCGAGTCGTAGGGCGTAACCAGTTCCGCAAACGCCGCATGCCCGAGCTGCACGCTCACATACTCGCCGCCGATTATCCGAAACGCCTTCACTCCCCCCTGGCACAGGCGCTCCACATGCCGGTTCACCCGCTGCGCGGCAAGATCGGTCAGGCTTGCGACCACGTCCGGCATGTCCGCCCATGCCAGGCAGAATCCCTCCGGCGAAAACCACGACGCCGGCAGGCAGACGCCGTTGCAGATTCCGGCCAGAACGAGCCCCTCGTCTCCGATGCGTTCCACCCATGCGTCGTGTCCCGCCGTGTCCACCTCCGGCGGCTCGTACGGAATCGAGAGAAACCGCTCCACGTCATCGGTGGTCTTGAACGGATACTCGACCGTCGCGGAGGTCACGCTTGTCCGCTTGATGCGCTGAGTCAGAGGCCCCGACGGAGTCTCGATCACGATGGTTGTCATGCCGGGGGCGTCTTCGGTGCGGGTGCGGACGGCCTGTCCGGCGAACGGGTCTCCCGGGCAGCCCACGTCCACCAGAATGTCTGTCTTCGCAATCAGCTCATCGGCGAGCGCGCTGTCCGGGGCGATTCTGCCCAGCCCGAACGGCGATACGGGCACGCGGTCCGGCTCTCCGCCGGCAAACGCCCTCAGCAGCCGCTCTTTCGATGTCATAGTCCCCGTCATTCCCTGCCCGCTCCGCCGTATTCGGCGAACGCCTCGCAGGCCCACTCCTGCCACTGCGGCTCCACCGCCAGCGACCTCACGTCCGAGTAGTGGCCCGCGATGAAGCCCCCGCCCTGTCCGAGCTTCTCGATCATCTCCTTTGCCGAGGCGCGGATAAGCTCGCGATTGGCCGTCGGAAGCTTCCTCTGAATGTCCACCGGCGACCAGATCGTCACCCGTCCGCCCACCGTCTCGCGCAGCCAGTCAATGCCCGAAAGCTCCGGCTGGTCGAGCTGAAGC
>JAGVUD010000380.1 GCA_019136435.1 Armatimonadota bacterium
TGTGCCATCTCTGGCTCCTGCCGCAAGCGATTCGGCCACCTTCACGGCGGTCTACACGCTGACGCAGGGCGACATCGACGCGGGGACGTTCACGAACACGGCGACGGCGACGGGCATCTACGGCGGCCAGCCGTACAGCGACACGGATGATGACACGCAGGCCTTTGCGGGGTGTCCGCGGATCATCGTCCAGCCGTTCAGCCAGGTGATTCCGCCGTGCAAGTGCCTGATCTGCCCGATGGTCACGCTCAGTGTCGAGGCCGTGGGACCTGCCCCGCTGACCTATCAGTGGCGCAGGAACGGGGTTAACATCCCCGGCGCGACGAGTTCGACCTACAAGACCCGGCAGCCGGGCACGTATGACGTCATCGTCTCGACAACGGCAGCGCCGTGTCCGCCTGTTGTCTCTGACCCGGCGGTTCTGACGCCGGACGAGTCCGTGACCATCGCCACTGCAAAGGCACAGAAGGACAGCCAGTGTGTCAGCCTGCAGGGCAAGACTGTGACCGCAGTCTTCGGCGACACCTTCTACATCGAGGAGGCCAGCCGGGCGGTGGGCATACGTGCGGTGCGAGCCGGTCATCGTGCCACACCAGGCAGTACGGTTCACGTGATCGGCACGATGGCTACTAACGCAAACGGCGAACGCTACGTGAATGTGGCCAGTCTGGCGATCACTGGCTACCGGCCGCTGAAGCCGCTCGTGATGCGTCATCGTGACCTCACCGGCACAGACTGGTACTACAACTCCGGGACGGGAGAGGGCCAGATCGGCCTGGACCAGGGGTATCACCTGAACAACGTCGGCCTGTATGTGACCATCGTCGGCCGTGTCACGGAAGTCGGCTCCGGCTACTTCTACATGGATGACGGGTCGGCGTTGACGGGCCCAGACCCGCGCGGCGTCAGGGTCACGACCGGCAGCATTGCCCCTCCGGCCCTCGGGTCCTTTGTGCAGGCAACCGGCATCAGTTCGCTCTACGTGGGCGGGAGCCAGTTGCACAGCAATCTGCTTCTGACGGCACTCCAGCCGATGCTGTAGTCGATGTAAGGAAGCACTGATGTAGAGCCCTGTGCATCCGCGGGACCGGGCGCACAGGGCCCTATCTAACTGAATAGCGAGTGGAACCTGAAACGATCACGACGTCACGTGACCAAGGATGGTCGCGGAAAGGAGAACCTGACATGATGTTGATTCGTAAGGCAGTCACGGCATTCGTAGTGCTGGGGGTTGTCTGCGCCTGCGCCGGGACAGCGCTTGCGCAGCCGGTCATCAGCGAGGATGTGGCGTACTGGTACAGGCTCAACGGCGGCACCGGTACGATATTCAATCCCAGTTCAAGCTGGTTGGCCGCGAACGCAAGCGCGCTGCAGATCAAGGTGCAGCAGACGGTCTACGACCAGGAGTACACAGAGACCCTTCTGGCCGCCAATGGCCTGCCGGCGGTGCCCGGCGGCTATCTGTACGCGTACACGATGACGAATATCGGCTGGACGGAGAGCGTTCCGTTCGGCGGTGCGTACGGCGTGGCCATTGACTGGGGCCTGGAGCCTCTCCTCGTTGCGGTGGACGCATCCGCGGCAGCGGCCGGGTGGGCCGGCACACCGCCCTATTCGAAAGCCGAGGGCGGCCTGGTTGACGGACCCGTGTGGATCCAGCAGCCGGGTGGTCAGAACCTGACCCCCGGGAGCAGTGTCGGCGGGCTCTGGGCGGTGTCTCAGTACGGCCAGGACACCTATATCACCGCTGGTGTGGCGGCCGGATACGACGACCCGGATTGTATGATGATCTGGGGCGGAACTACCGGACCCATCGTGCCCGAGCCGTCGGCTCTGGCGGCGCTCGCATCCGGGCTGTTCGCCGCCGCTCCGCTCGTCCGGCGACGGTCGCGTTAGTCTCACAGCGGCTTTCTGCTGCAAAGGCTCCGGAATCCTGCCGATGGTATCCACCGCAGGTTATTCCGGGGCCTTTTTCAATTGCCTGCCGCAGTGCCGGGGGAGGGACACGCGGCTGCATGTGTAAGTGCGCCGTGGGAGGTGAGATACATTGGCAGGCAATCGCACGAGCAGACGGGAGTTCCTGAAACGGGCGGGCGCCGCGGGCGCGGGGCTGGCGTTTCAACGGCTGGCTCAGCCGCTTTTCGCGGAGGCGCCGGCAAGAGACCGGCCGAACATCCTTCTTATGATCGCCGACGACTGGCAGTGGCCGCATGCGGGCGTGTACGGCGACAAAGCCGTCAAGACCCCCAACTTCGACCGGCTCGCCCGCGAAGGCGCTCTCTTCAGCCATTCGTTCTGCGCCGCTCCCACCTGTACGGCCTCGCGGGCGGCCCTGCTGACCGGACAGGCCCCGCACCGGCTCGGCGAGGGCGCGAACCTCTACTCGACGCTTCGCGCAAGTTTCCAGGTGTACCCGGACCTACTCGAGGCAGCCGGATATGCGGTGGGAATGAGCGGCAAGGGGTGGGGGCCCGGCCCCATTGAGGGCAGCGGACGCACGCGCAACCCGGCCGGACCAGACTTCACAAACTTCAAGGAGTTCCTCAAGTCCGTTCCGTCAGACAAGCCCTTCTGCTTCTGGTTCGGGAGCCACTTCCCGCACCGCAACTACGAGCCCGGCAGCGGTCAGAAGAACGGGCTGCGCCCCGGCGATGTGAAGGTTCCACCGTTTCTGCCCGACACGCCCGAAGTCCGCGCCGACATCCTGGACTATCTCTGGGAGGTGCAGCAGTTCGACAGGCAGTGCGGGGCGGTGCTCCAGAACCTCGCGCTCTCAGGGCGGTCCGGCAACACGCTGGTCGTCATGACGAGCGACAACGGGATGCCGTTCCCGCGCGCGAAGGCGAACCTGTACGAGGCCGGAACGCACATGCCGCTTGCCATGCGCTGGCCCGCGCGCATCAAGGCCGGCCGCACGCTTGACACTCTCGTCAGCCACACCGACCTCGCGCCGTCGTTTCTGGATGCGGCTGGTTTGAAAGCGCCCCCGGAGATGACCGGCCGCAGTCTGCTCGGACTGCTGGCGGGCGGGCAGCCGCCCGATCGTGACTTCATCGTCACCGAGCGCGAGCGCCACGTCAACTGCCGGGCGGGCAGCCTGTCGTATCCGGCACGGGCGGTGCGAACGAAAGACTTCCTGTATATCCGCAACTTCCGGCCGGACCTCTGGCCCGCGGGAGACCCGAAGATGTGGGTGGCCGTCGGCGATTTCGGCGACATAGACACCAGCCCGTCCAAGACGCTGCTGTTGAACCGCCGCGAAGACCCGGATATCCGGCCGTTCTTCGATCTGGCCACCGCGAAGCGCCCTACCGAGGAGCTGTTCGACATCAGGCGTGACCCGTGGTGCCTCAAGAACGTTGCGCAGGATTCCGACTTTGCGGGCGCAAGGAAAGACCTCGCCGAAGAGCTCAAGCAGTGGATGGAGACGACCTCGGACCCGCGAGCAGAACAACCCACGGACGATCGCTGGGACAGGAGCGCCTATCACGGCGTGCTGGGCGAGTGGGTGATTCCGAAGCCGTCCCAATGAATGCGCGTCCGCCGTGACGGAGGAAACCGGCTGCCCGAAGCGAATGCATTTGTGAGACCCGGAAGGTGACCATTGAATAAAGCATTTCTGACAATACTGACAGTGTTTGTGGCCGAGACTGCGGCAATCGGGGCGCAGTTCCGCGAGCTGCCGCTCGAGACGTACCTCGACAAAGTGAAGGGCGGATGGGCCGGTCAGATGATCGGTGTTGCCTACGGCGCGCCCACGGAGTTCAGGGCCTGCGGCCGCATCTACGACGAGGACATCCCGAAGTGGACGCCCGAAAGCATTCGTAACGCCCTTGGCCAGGATGACATCTACGTTGAGTTGAGCTTCCTCGAGGCCATCGAGGAGCACGGGCTGGACATTACCTGGGAGCAGGCGGGGCGCGCCTTCGCGGCCACGAAGTTCCCGCTGTGGCATGCGAACAAGCAGGCGCGCGAGAATCTTCTGGCGGGCATTATGCCGCCGGAGTCTGGCGGAACCAGGCACAATCCGCACTGGGCCGACATAGACTTCCAGATCGAGGCCGACCTGTTCGGGCTCATCAACCCGGGACTGCCCCGGTCGTCGGCGGACATCTGCCACGTGTTCGGGCGGATCATGAACTCGGGCGACGGGTTCTATGGCGGGCTGTTCGTGGCGGCGATGTACACCGAGGCGTTCTTCGAGCCGGATGTGCGGAAAATCGTCGAGTTCGGTCTCACGCAGATCCCCTCTTACAGCGTCTATGCGCGCACCATCCGCGACGTTATCCGCTGGCACGATGAGAAGCCGGACGACTGGCGGGCGACGTGGAAGAAGATCGAAGAGAAGTGGGCCTCGCGCCCCAGCGGCAGATGCTCGGACAAGTTCCCCGGGTTCAATATCGATGCGAGCCTCAACGGGGCGTACATTGTGATGGGTCTGCTGTATGGCGGCGGGGACGTGGCAAAGACGATGGAGATCTCCACGCGCTGCGGGCAGGACTCGGACTGCAACCCTTCCAATGCCGCGGGCATACTCTGCACGGCGCTGGGGTACAGCGGGATTCCCGCCGAGTTCCGCGGAACGATTCCTCAAATCGCCAACGATCGCTTTGCGGAGGTAAAGTACACCTGGAATACGCTGATTCCGGCGTGCGAGAAGTTCGCGCGGCAGAACGTGACACGCGCCGGAGGTTCGGTCACAATGACACGCGGCAGGGAAGTGCTTGTCATCCCGTCGCAGCGTGACAGTACCTCCCACTGAGTCGCACCAGCCCTTGAGGCTGCGTGGCTCGGCAGCCCCGACTATGGACCGGAATGGCAGATAAAGAAGCAGCGGAAGAAAAGAGCGCCGGCGCGCCTCCTCGCCGGCCGCGGCGAACGCTCGCAATCGCGGCGGTGGTGGGCGCGGCCGCTGTCGTCTGCGGGTCCTTCTTCCTGCATCAGCGCGCCGGACGCGATTCCACCGCCGGAGATGCCCCCGCCAGTCCGGCGGCGTCCGCGCCTGGCGGCCTGCTGTCAGCCGAGGAACTGGCCAGACTCCCGGATCTGGGTGACGGCTGGTTCGGAACTCCACGTCCCGGGCCCGGCAACTACGTGCGCCCGACGCCCGAGTACTCCCGGTGGCGCGCCGATTTCGTGAAAGCGCTCGCGCGCCTCGACCGGGGCAAGCAGCATGGCAAGGCGGCCGCGCTCCGCAAATGGTTCCACCGCTTTGAGCCCGATCTGCAGCGCTGGACGCTGAAAGGCGGCAGGCGGCCCTCCGTGTCTCTGCTCTTCATGACCCCGTCGGTGCGCAGGCTTGTCTCGGCCCCTCCGCCGAGTGCGTTCGAGAAGTTCCACGGCTACAAGATCGTGCTGCCGCTTGACAGGCACGTGTTCTATTACCCTGCCGGGCCGGTCGAGGCGTCCCGGTATCTGCTGCACCCGGACGGCGTCCGTTACGGCGGACGGCGCGCCAAGGATCAACCGGACGTTCTTGCGCTGTTCCGCGAGGCCGGAGTCAGCGACCCGGTGGCCAGAAACGTGCTTCTCAAAGTCTCCAGCCGCGAAGGCGGGTTCGAGGCGGTCAATACCTGGGATACGGGGTATGTGTCGGTCGGCTTCATCCAGTTCACGACCGGTCCGACATCCGAGGGGCGCTCGCTCGTGCGCGTTCTCGAGCGCATGCAGGAGAGCGAAGAGCGCAAAACCAAAAAGAACCCCGCTCGCCGCAACGAGTTCGACTACTACTTCGTGAGGCGCGGAGTCGGCGTCGAGGATGGCAAGCTAGTTGTCCGCGACCCCGCGACGGCGAAGCTTCTTGCGGGCGCGAATGCCGTGAACGCGATAATCGAAGACAAGCGCCTCATCGCCGTGTTCCAGAATGCCGGAGAGCACTCCCGCGCATTCAGAGTAGCCCAGATTCAGGAAGCCTATCACTCGTACTACCTTGCGAACAAGTTCTGGAGGCTGCCGGTTGCGGTCGTGGAAACTTACGTGGACGACTCGCAGCCGCCGGAGAAGAGCTACGTGTACGGCGCCAGGAATGTGCAGCTTGCGATGGCGCAGGCGACCCGGCGCGGCGCGCTACCCGGGCGCGGCGACACGCCAGCGCGCAGGGTTGTCACCCGCCTGCCCGATATCGTTGCGTCCTACAGCGATGCCCTGCCCTCAGAAGGCGGAATGCTCACTCTCACCGACCGGGCTGTGCAGCGCGGAGTCGTGAACGCCTGCCAGTCGTTCGAATCGGCGCTCATCGAAGTCGCTGGCAACAGTCCGCTTGTGATAAAGGACTTCCGGCGTCGTGAGAAGGACCTCATCGCCCGCATCCGCAACAGAATTGACGTGCTGCCGCAGGCGCCTCCTGCCGCGCTCGGGCCGGTCGTGGACGATAAGGAATCGCCTGCGGCGGCCGAGCCTGAGCAGCCTGAGGGGAAGGCAGCCAGTCCCGCCGCGGCCGAAGACGCTTCAGCGGACGCTGCCGGAGAACCGGCCGTGCCGCAACCGCCAGACGAACACGGAGAAGAGCCCAATGAAACACCCGTTCAGGATGCCAGGTGAGACCGGAGGATTCCTGACCATTCGAAGCCCGATCATCGCTGCTGTCCTCTCGATCGTCGCCCTGCTTCTTGCCGGCGGGTGCGCAAAGCAGGCGGACCGCGCCGAAGGCAGGCCGCGCATCGCGCTCGTCATGAAGTCGCTCGCCAACGAGTTCTTCAAGACGATGGAGGACGGGGCGAAGGAGCATCAGAAGCAGCACGCCGCGCAGTACGACCTCATCGCAAACGGGATCAAGGACGAACAGGACGTCACGCGGCAGATTGACCTTGTCGAGCAGATGATCGCCGAGAGGGTGGACGCCATCGTCATCGCCCCGGCCGACTCGAGGTCGCTCGTTCCCGTCTGCAAGAGAGCACTGGATGCGGGCATCGTCGTGGTCAACATTGACAACCGCTTCGACAGCCAGGCGCTTGCCGAGAAGGGCGTGAGCCTGCCGTTCGTGGGCCCCGACAACCGCAAGGGCGCCCGGCTGGCGGGGGAGGCGCTCGCCGCGAAGCTGAAGGCCGGCGACGGCGTTGCAGTCATCGAAGGCGCCCCGAATGCGTTCAATGGAATCCAGCGCAAGCTGGGGTTCGAGGACGCTGTGAAGGCGGGCGGGCTGAAGATCGTCAGCTCGCAGACGGCGTACTGGGAGATGGACAAGGCCAATCAGGTCGTCGCCTCCATCATCACCGGCCACAGCGGCGTCAAGGGCATAATGTGCGCGAACGACAGCATGGCGCTTGGAGCAGTCGCGGCGCTCAAAGCAGCGAACAGGCTCGATGACGTGCTTGTCGTGGGGTTCGACAACATCTCGGCGGTCCAGCAGAGCATCCGGGACGGTAGGATTCTGGCGACGGTTGACCAGCACGGAGACAGGCTGGCGGTTTACGGCATCGAGTACGCGCTCGAAATGATCGAGAACGGAAACACGCCGGCGGACAAGGAGACTCCGGTCGATCTGATAACGCTGGAGAGCCTGCGCTAGCCCGTAATGGAGGGACAGGGGGCGCGTCAGCTTCGGGCGGTTGCGGCGGAATACCTGGCGATGGCGCTCGTGCTCGCCGGGCTCGTGGCGGTCTTCAGCCTCAGCGCACCGAACTTCTTCACCGCCACCACGTTCAGGACGATAGCCAATCAGGTGCCCGCCGCCGTCATCATTGCGGTGGGGATGACCTTCGTGCTGATCATCGCGGGCATCGATTTGTCTGTCGGAGGCGTTCTGGCTCTGAGCGGGGCGGTGCTCGGCATCGGGATGGTGCATTACGGGCTGCCGCTGCCGGCGGCTGTCACGGCTTGCCTCGTTGCCGGCGCCGCCTGCGGAGCGCTGAACGGGCTGGTGGTGATCCGCTGGGCCATTCCGTCGTTCATCGTGACTCTGGGGATGATGGAGATCACACGCGGCGCGGCCTATATGGTGACGGACTCCCAGACGCAGTACATCGGGTCGCGGGTCGAGGTTATCTCGGAAGCCTCGCTGGCGGGTCTGTCGTTTCCGTTTCTGCTCGCGTTTCTGCTGGTCATCGCCGGGCAGATCACTCTCGCGCGCACGAAGTTCGGGCGCTATATGATAGCCCTGGGAACCAGCGAGGAGGCGGCCCGGCTCTCGGGTGTGAACACCCGGATGGTCAAGCTGGCCGTCTTCACGCTCTCCGGGCTGCTCTGCGCGGTGGCGGCGGTCATCAACTGCGCGCGGATGGCCTCGGCCGACCCGAACGCGGGCAGCGGCGCGGAGCTTCAGGCTATCGCGGCGGTGGTCATCGGCGGCACGAGCCTGATGGGCGGTCGCGGCTCGGTCGTCGCCTCGTTCTTCGGGGTGCTGATCATAGCCGTGCTCGGCGCGGGGCTGGCTCAGGTGGGCGCTCAGGAACCGGCCAAGCGGCTGATCACCGGCTGCGTCATTGTGGCCGCCGTCATTCTGGATCACTACCGCCACCGCTGACGCGGCGCGTGCTGCCGAAGGCCGGCTGGGGTCTCCCGGGACTGTCCAACGAAACGATGTTGCGTTCCCTTGAGCAGATGGACTGTCAACCCTTGACGAGAGGTTCACTGGAGTTGTAACGTAGCCTTGCTGTTTGTCTGCATGCTCAACCCCATCGGAGGGGATGAAAATGGGGGCCCAGGTGACACTCCGTCCACAAATCAATCATCGTCCTACTCCTGATCCGGTTGCCGCCGGCATGGAGCCGCGGCCTGAGCGCCGGTTGCGATCGCTCGCTTCAGTGATGCTGCCACTGCTGACAGCCGCCGTGGCCGTCCTGGCCTCGGCTCCTTTGTGCGAAGCGAGCGGGGTGGAACTCAAGCTGCGTGTGGGCGCTTTCGACCCGGTTGTTCAGTCGCCTCCCGTGCTTCCGGCCAGCGTTCGTCCGCTCGCTCAGGATTACCCCACCTCGACAAGCATCTATATCGTACAGTGCACCGGACCCATTCTGCAGCAATGGCGCGATGCGATTGAGGCATCAGGCGCCGAGATTCTGGGGTATCTTCCCGATTTTGCCTATAAGGTGCGTGTCGCCTCTGAAGAACTCAAGGCCATCGAAGACCTGCCATTCGTGCGTTGGACAGGGCCCGTTCTCCCGGACTTCAAGGTGGAGCCTGAACTGCTCGAAGCCGGCAAGCAGGCCAGGCTCCGGGTGGCCGGCTACGGCCCGGACGGTTCGGGCAAGCTGACCGAAGGCGATGCCCGGGTAGCCGCCGCTCTCGCAGCGAACGAGGAAGTCGCGTGGGTTGAGGAGTACACCGAACCGCATCTCTGCAACAACGTCGCGCGTGAACTGATGGGCGTGCTTCCTGCGTGGCGCGACTATGGGCTTTACGGGTCCGGACAGGTGATCGGCGTCTGTGACACAGGCCTTGACACGGGCAGCTCCAGCGGCCTGTCTGCCGATTTCGCCGGCCGTCTCAGGGCCGCGCTTGCCTATGGCCGCTCCAATGACTGGAGCGATGCCGACGGCCACGGCACTCACGTCGCCGGGTCGGCCCTGGGCTCCGGCGCTCTGTCCGGAAGCGTGCCCGCATCCCACAACTACGCGAACTCGTTCGCGGGTGTCGCGCCCGAAGCCGCCCTCGTTTTTCAGTCCGTGCTCGACGATTACGGGACCCTCGGAGGGCTGAGCGACTACAGCTTCACGGACATACTCGGGGATGCCTATGACCGGGGTGTTCGGGTTCACACGAATAGCTGGGGCGAATCGGCCAGGGGCCGGTACAAGATCCTGTCTCAGGTTGTTGACGATTTCTGCTGGCAACATCCCGACATGCTCATTCTGTTTGCGGCGGGCAACGACGGTGTGGATGTTGATTGGCCGCCGGGCGTGGTGGACCTCGGCGCCGTTGGCGCCCCCGCGACAGCAAAGAACTGCATCACTATTGGCGCCAGCGAAAACCTGCGAACCACAGGGGGTTTTGCGGGCGACACCTGGTACGAACTCTGGGGGACGTCCTATCGCAACGCTCCGCTTTCCACCGACAGGACTTCGGACAATGCCCGGGGCATGGCGGCGTTCTCGAGCCGAGGGCCGACGCTGGACGGACGGATCAAGCCCGATCTCGTCGCTCCCGGGAGCAATATCGTCTCTTCCCGATCCCACGACTACTCTGCCGGCTCCGGCTGGGGTGTTTACGACAGCCATTATCTGTATATGGGCGGCACAAGCATGGCCACGCCGCTGGCGGCGGGGGCGGCAGCGCTGGTGCGGGAGTATTTCGTCAAGCGCCAGAGTGTCGCCAACCCTTCCTCTGCCCTCATAAAGGCCGCCATGATCAATGGCGCGGAGGACCTCTACCCCGGGCAGTTCGGGACGTCGGACTTCCTCGAGATATCGCGGCGGCCGAATGTCGTTGAGGGGTGGGGGCTGGTGGACGTTGCTTCCGCCATGTGCCACGACAACGTGCGAACGCTTGCGTTTACTGACTACACAGCCGGGCTTCGCACAGGTCAGAATACATCCTACTCGTTCACCGTGGCCGACTCGTCCGTGCCGCTCCGGTTCACTCTCGTGTGGAGCGACTACCCCGCGGCGGTTGAGAGCTCGGTCACACTTGTGAACGACCTCGACCTGGAGCTTACCGGGCCGAACGGTCTGGTCGCTCTCGGAAACGGGGCGGTGGACCGCCGGAACAACGTTGAAGGCATTGACATCGCCGCGCCGGGGCCGGGCATCTACACGCTGAGGGTGCGCGCATACAACGTGCCTCAGGGACCTCAACCGTTCGCGCTGGTCACGACGGGCGGCTTTTCCTCCACCGTGATCAGGGGCCGCATCGCCGATGCCGAAGGCAGGGGCGTGTCTGGAGTGCAGGTCACCATCGGCCAGTCCCAGGTCTCTACCGATGCGGACGGGAACTACGCGCTGCGCGTCACGGCGGGAACGTACACCGTTACCCCTTCCATGACGAACTGGACATTCTCCCCTGCCAGCCGAACACTCACCGTTGCCGCAAACGGGCTTGCCACGGGGGATTTTGTCGGGACGGGCGCGGCGGCGTCGGTGGAGGGGGTCATAAGCCTGCTCGATCCGGTCGTCATCGAGTCGCCGCACCCTTACGGCAACAATCTCAACTGGGTGTGGACAGTTCAGGGAATCCCGGGCGCCTCGTCCACCAGCGTTTACTTCGATTACATCGATCTCGAACAAGGGTACGACTTCCTGTATCTTCAGGATGCGGCGGGGAACACTGTTCAGCAATGGACCGGATATGAGGCTGATGTCCTCTCCGACTCCGTTCCCGGCTCAAGTTGCCGCCTCGTGCTCAGTTCCGATTACTCGGTGGCATACGACGGCTTCCGGACCTTCGGTGTTATCGGTCAGCGATCTGGCATAACGGTGTCGGCGCTGCCCGGCTCGCTGAGCGCCGCCACAGACGCCGCGGGACATTTCCGGATTGACGGGCTGCTGCCCGGTTCCTACACGATAACGCCCGGGCTCGAAGGGTGGGCGTTCTACCCGGTTCCCGAGCCGATTGAACTTGCCGCTGGTGAGGTGAACTCGGACATCTACTTCATCGGATACCCGGAGGCTGAGGTCAGCGGCACGGTCAGGAGCCACTCAATAGACACGGTCAGTCAGGCTGTCGAATCTCCGCATCCGTACACCAACAACTACTCCAACACGTGGACGATCAGCGCGCCGGCGGGCGCCACCGCGTTCTCGCTGCACTTCAACTACATCGAAACCGAAGATGGCTACGACTACGTCGAGATTCTCGACGCCAGCGGCGAGGTGCAGAGTTCGTATTCGGGCGACCATGCCGACCTCTGGTCTCCGTGGGTGCGGGGTGGTTCTGTCCGGGTTCGTCTGCGGTCGGATAGCTCCTTCGCGAACTACCGCGGGTTCCAGATAGACTCGTATAGGGTGGCGGGGCAGGATGTCCCGATGGCGGGGGTGCGGGTGACGGCCTCGCCCGGGGGCCAGTGGGCGCTCACCAACGCGAGCGGGAACTACCGCATCCAGGGTCTTGAGTTTGGGGAGCACACGATCACGCCGTCCCTCGCCTCATGGACGTTCGATCCCCCGTCCGAGGATGTCTATCTCAGCTTCGATGAGCTGGTGACCGGGGTAGATTTCCTTGCGCTGGAGCCCGGCGGCATCGCCGGCAGAGTGCAGCGGGTCGCACCGCGGGCCGTGTCGGCGACTGTCGAGAGCCCGCACCCGTACTCCAACGGCGAAGACCGGCTCTGGACGGTGCAGGCGCCCGAATCCGCCACGGCCCTGCGACTGCACTTCGCCACGGTGGACACGGAGCAGGATTACGACTTCTTGCGCGTGCTCTCACCATCCGGAAGTGTGCTCCACGAGTTCACCGGCTTCAGCGAAGATGTTTGGACGGAATGGTTTGACGGCAGCGCTGTTGACATCCATCTCCAGGCGGATTGGTCCATAACCGCCTACGGTTTCCGTCTCGACGGGTACGAGTATGTCACTGCTGGGGCGGGTGTCCAGGGGGCCAGCGTTACAGCCACCAAACCGGCGGCCGCCGGTGGGGCGCCCCCGATTGAGGTGAGCGCTGTAACAGCCGCTGATGGTACGTACTCCCTGACCGGGCTGGAGGCGGGGATCTACGAGGTCCGTGCATCCGCTGGCGCACACGAGGTGACCCCAGAGGTCGCTTACGTCGCGGTTGAGGCCGGCGTTGTTACCGGGGACGAGGTTTTCTATATCGAGCAGTCTTCGCCATCCAATGTCTCGTCAACTCCCGGCGTGGCTCCGCTGCCCCTGGGTGGTCAGTTCACCGTCCAGAGCGTGTACACCGACGCCGACGGCGCGTCCGATATAACAGGCGCATACTATCTGCTCAATACGGCCCTGGCGAGCGCAAACGGTGTCTTCCTGTGGTACGACACGGACGCGGATCGTCTCTGGATGCGTGACGACTCGGGCTCCAGGTGGCTTGGCGGATCAAAACCCGGCACGGAGAGTGTTATCGAAAACAGCGCCGCGCGGCTCTTCTGCCGGGAGACAACGGCCGCCATGGCCGATACTACCCTCACGGTGCAATGGCGGCTCGAGATCAAGTCCACGATGGGCGGCAAGTCGCTGCAGCAATGGATGTACGTTACGGACAGGGCGAAGCTGACGGATGGATGGGAGGCCGTGGGAAGTCCCGTCGCAGTTGCCGTCAACCGGGCTCCCGCCAATGCCGGGCTGACGCCGTCGAGTGGAATGCTTCCGGTTCTCAGCCCGCTTGTTCTTGCCGCACGGCATTCGGACCCGGAGGGCGCTGCGACACTCAAAGGCGCATATCTACTTTTGAACGAAGTCCTCGAAGGCAAGAACGGCATCTATCTGTGGTATGACCGCTCCGCCAACAAGCTCTATCTGCGCGATTCGGCAAACGCGAGCTGGCTCGGGGGCGCCGCGCCCGGTTCGAGCCAGGTTCTCGAGAACAATCATTGCAGGCTGCACTGCGCGAATACGACTGTCACCGCG
>JAGVUD010000468.1 GCA_019136435.1 Armatimonadota bacterium
AGCCGCTCACGGCGACGTTCAGAATCGTCTCACCCACGGGACGCCGCCACTCCTCGGAAATCACCTTCCCCCCGTGAATGATGCCGAGAATCGAGCCCAGAGTCGCGCCGGTGCAGTCGGTGTCGTCCCCGCAGTTCACCGCGTCGCAGATCGCCTTGCCAAAGTCGTCGCCGCCGTAGAGCCACCCGAGAATCGTGAACGCCACATTGCGCGGCGCCTGGAACCAGCCCGTCGGCTCCGATGTCTTGATGACGGCCTCGCGAGCGGCGGCCAGATCGAGCCCCTGCGCTTTGGCGGCCATGGCCGCCCGGATGCTCTTTGCCACACCGCACTGCGGCGGGATGTAGCTCAGGCCGATTTCGATGAGCCTGTCGCGGTCCTTCTCCACAAAAGCCGCGCTCTCGACCGCCGCTGTGAACATCTCGGCATAGGTTCCCTCGGCGGTTCCGTGGTCCACGCAGGCGTCGTGCCAAGCATATCGCACGGCAAGCGAGGGGCACCCCGGCGCAAGACACGCCCAGATCTCCGAGCGGATCCATGCGCCGTTGCTGTTCCGCCACTTCTCGTTCCGGAAGTGTCCCGAAACCGGCGGCAGGAACCCGTCGCGCATGTTGGCCTTCCCGGTGCCGTATTCGTTCCAGTTGACGGGAACGTACTTCAGCCAGTACTCGCCCAGAATGCGCGCATCAATCCGAGTGCCCCGCTCCTCGATCGCCTTGAGCCAGAGAAGCTGAAGGTCGAGATCATCGTTCGCCGACGGCTTGTCGGGCACGGGGTCGTAGAACGTCAGCGAGTGAGTCTCCCGGCGGCCCTCAAACGGCATGCCAAGGGTGCCGCCGATGCTCTTGCCCAGCCAGCACGCGTACACTTTGTCGCGAAACTCCGCCTCGTTGAAGGTGATCGTGGGGCCCTGCCCCGCCTGCGCCGCGCAAGATCCCAGCATGCAAAGAAGCACGCCTGCTGCAAGGTTCACAGTTCTGATCATTGTTCCATACCGCCGTTTCCAGGTCTGCCCGGGTTCTGGAGCACACTTCAGCACACCGGGCCGAACAACCTCCGCCGCCGCCCAGCCACGTCATGCCGGACTTGATCCGGCATCCAGAGAACGACGGCGCGATGCCCCCCGCCCTCACTCAATCGGAAACGTCTTGTACAGACTCACCCCGAGCGCCGAGCTCAGCACCGCCAGAACAATCCCCACCGCGTAGTCGCCGAGCACCAGTCCGATGAAGAACGGTACCGAGCGCCGGTACGTCTTCAGCCCGCCGCGCAGAAGCAGAACCTTCGCCAACCCGAACCCCGCCGCGCCGAACTGCCCCGCTCCCGGCTGCACGGTCAGCCCGTCCTGACTCGAGCGCAGTATCTCGAACGCGACCCGCCCCTGATACGTCCGCCAGTTGTGCGTCAGCGCCGTGGCCGCGCCGCTGGTGTAATACACGTCAAGCGCCGCCCACAGGCTCGCCACGATTGCGAGCACGGACGCCGCGGCCATGGCAATCGTCAGCGTCCTGCGCGAGATGCCCGAGCTTTCAGTCAGGCGCATCGCGTCCACGTAGTTCGGCAGCGCGTGCGCCCGGAAATCGCCGAACGAGAACCAGCGCAGGTACGCAAGGCCAACCCCTTCACCAAGCGGCACGCCCGCGCCGAAGCCCCGCAGCCACCACGACACGTCAATGCCCGGCGGCCACGCCGGGCCGATCGCCGCGCGCAGCCAGCCGATGGCCGTCATAAACAGCAGGAACAGCAGAAACAGCGCCGCGGACGTGATGGGACGCAGCCCGAGCGCCGCGCCGAAACCCCAGAGCACCGCGAAACAGACCGCGAGCGCCACCCACAGAGCACGGTCCGCGGGGTTCCTGAGTGAGCGCGCCAGCGACCTCCTCGCCGACCAGACCACCGCCAGCGAAAGCGCCACCAGCGCACCCTGCGCCTGCTCCGTCGCGTACGGAAAACCCGTCGCGCCGCCCGCCGCCGTCAGACCGAACGCCCGGCCGTACACTCCCTCCGCCTTGCCGAGCACAAAGAAGATGACGCACGAGAACAGGATGTTCGTCGGGATGAGCGCCGACAGCCCGATGATGCAGGGGTAGTACGTGACCCAGAGCTGCCCCACGCCGTTCCATGGCGGCGGCAGAAGCGAGCCGAACTCTCTTGGCAGCACGTTGAGCTGCGGCACCGACGGCGCCATATAGTGCGCCGCGTTCAGAGTCTGCACCGCGATGGCAGCCGCCGCCCCGGCAAGCAGCGGCCCCCGGGAGTGCCTCTCGGACGTGAGCGCGAGCGGAAGCTGCACGATGGGGAAGGCGAGTTTCTCTTCTTTCGCCCAGCGCTCGTACATCAGCAGCGCGATGCAGTACTGCGCCCCCAGCAGCGCCGCCAGAAAGACGCTCCACGCCGCGGCCGGGCCCAGCCACGCCTTCCAGATTGCCGGGTCATACAAGCTCGACCCGCCCAGAAAGAAACCCTCCACCAGCTTCGGCGATCTCGGCGCGGCCCACTGCGGAACGTGCGCCCAGAACTCCTCCCATCTGTTTTCGGGGGTGGCGAAGTAGAACGGCGCGAGCAGCGTCGTGATGAGGAACTGCACCATGCCCATCGTCGCAATGCCGGCGGTGCAGGCGACGACAGCATAAACGAGGATAATCGCACGAGTGTCTGGACGGCGGATGACGGCGCGCAGCGCGGTCATAGCAAGCAGCACGCCCACCCCCGCGAACGTCAGCGCGCTCGATGCCAGGTCGGTGGAGTTGCGCAGGATCTCGGTGCGGAAGACCCAGATACAGACGAGCGGCGCGATGACAATTGCCGCAATCCCCGCCCCCGCGCGTCTCACTTCAGATGCCTGGCCAGAAACTCCAGAGCGATGCCCTCCACGTCCAGGGGCAGCGGCTTGTTCTTCCACGTGGTGAGATAGAACGTGTGCCCGATGTTCTCGAGCAGCACCAGCCTGTGCTCCACGCCGTGCTCTTCCAGTTTCGCCGCCAGTTCCTTTGCCTGCCCGTAGTCCACCGTCGCGTCCGCCAGCCCGTGCAGAATCAGCGTCGGCGGGGAGTCCTTGCGCACATAGCTGACCGGCGACGCCAGCCGCCACAGGGCCGGGTCCTGTTGACGCGTCGGCAGAAACAGGGCGGTTGTGTCCGTCCGCCTGCCGGTCGGGTTTCCCTTCGCGTCCGTCTTCTGCCGTGTCAGGAGGTTGGTGATTCCGTAGAGATCAATGACGCACCGGACCCTGCTCGACACGCCGGGGTAGGGAGCGGCTGGCTCCAGCCCCGGCGCTCCCGTTGTGTAGGCGGTCATCAGCGCCAGGTGCCCGCCCGCCGAGCCGCCCATCACGCCGATTTTCTCCGCGTCCACGCCGTACCTGTCCGCGTTGACGCGCAGAAAGCGCACCGCGTTCTTGCAGTCGTGCAGGTTCGCGGGCCAGCGCTTGCCGGGGGCCATCTGGTAGTTGATGCTGACGGCCACATATCCGGCCCTCGCCAGAATCGCGCCCGTGCCGTACTCCCTCATCGCCGCCTTGTCGCCCCCCGCCCAGCCGCCTCCATGAATCATCACCATGGCGGGCGAGCGCTGGCCGGCCTTGCGTTCTCGCGGCAGGTAGATGTCCATCTTCTCCTGCCGCCCCCTGTCGAGATAGGCGACGTCGGCAATCAGCGTCACGCCCTCCGGCGAGTCCGGATAGGCTGGCGAGGCGAAAGCCGG
>JAGVUD010000403.1 GCA_019136435.1 Armatimonadota bacterium
GATTCCTTCAGCAGAGCGATAGTGCGATAGACAGTCGAAAGACTGACCCGGGAGTCGATGTCCCGCGCCTTTCTGTACAGGCTCTCCGCGTCGAGGTGATCTTCCGTTGATCTCAGGATGTCAAAAATCAGCTTGCGCTGTCGCGTGGCCCGTTGCCCCAGCGCCGGCGCTGTGACATGGGCCGCGGATTTCTTGCCATTGTCAGACTTCAGTGTAAGACGTATTTTGGGGCATTCCATAATCAAGCTAATGCTAACTAATACGCTTTGACCTGTCAACACGCTGGGCGGTTTTCAAGGCCGCGCGAGCGTCAGCCGAGACGTTTCTGGAAGCGGGCCACGGCTATCGTGAGTATGCCAGCGCCCAGCAGCAACAGGAGCGTCGCCTGCCGCCACAACTCCGGCCACCCGGCGCCGCGCAGAATGACGCCCCGCAGAATCTCGAGGAAGTACGTAACGGGGATGACGGTCGTAATCGGGTAGATGAGCGCGGGCATCGACTCCCGCGGGAAGACGAAGCCCGAGAGCAGCACCGAGGGCAGGATGATCAGGAACGAAGCCTGAAACGCCTGCGCCTGCGTCTGCGCGAAGGTCGAAATCATCAAACCCAGCCCGAGCCCGGCGAACAGGAACACAGGCACAAGCGCCCCCAGCAGCAGCAGGCTGCCGTTGATGCCCACCCCGAAGACGGCCCACATCAGATACAGCACCAGCGAGGTCTCGAACAGGCCGAGCACGGCATACGGCGCGAGCTTGCCGAGCATGAGCGCCAGCTTGTCCACCGGCGTCACGAGAAGCTGCTCCAGCGTGCCCTGCTCTTTCTCCCGCACGATAGACAGCGCGGTGAGCATTGTCGTCACAATCTGCAGGATGAGGCCCACAAGGCCGGGCACGAAGAAGTTCGCGCTTCTCATGTCAGGGTTGAACAGCACGCGCGGCCGGACGTCTATCGGGACGCTGACGCTTCCGCGGGCACTGAGCTTCTCAATCGCCATGTTGGTTGCCAGAAACACGGCCGTGGTCTGGGCCTTGAAGGCAACCTGCGAATCCGAGCCGTCCACGAGCATGAGAACCTGTGCGCTCTCGCCCCGCAGGAGCTTCTCGCTGTAGTCGGGCGGCAGCTTGACGCCCACCTTGGCGCGGCCCGCGACGATAGCCTGGCGCAGCGCCTGGTCGGAGTTGACGCGCTCGACGACTTTGTAGTAGCGGGTTGCCTCGAGACGTTGTATGAACTGCTGGCTGGCGGGGCGGTGGTCCAGGTCATAGACGGCTGTGCGGATGTGCTTCACATCGGTGTCCAGCGCGTACCCGAAGATCGTGAGCTGCACCATCGGGAGCAGGATGGAGATTGCGAGCGCCGCCGGGTCGCGCCGGACGTGGATGATCTCCTTGGCGGCAACGGCGCGCAGTCCCCTAAGCACGGCCGGTCTGCTCCAGTCCCTGCGTCAGTGTAACGAAGACGTCCTCCAGGTTCGGGCTCATCTCCCGGATGTTCGTCACCCCCATGCCCGCTGCATCGAGGGCGCTCCTGATTGCGTCCGGGTCGAGCGATTCGCTGGTCAGCAGGTGCAGGGCCTCGCCGAAGAACGTCGCCGAAAGCACGCCCGGCAGCCCCTTCAGAATGCGCAGCGCGGCCGGGGCCTGATCGGTGACCAGTTCGATGCGCCGGGTGTCCGGCGGGGTCACGTCCTGCCGCGCCTTCAGCTCCGCGGGTCTCCCGAGCGCGATCAGCCGGGCAAGATAGATGTACCCGATGTGCGTGCAGCGCTCCGCCTCGTCCATGTAGTGCGTCGTCACGAACAGCGTCGTCCCCTGCGCGCTCAAGTCGAACAGCAGATCCCACAGGCTGCGCCGGGCGACAGGGTCTATTCCCGCCGTCGGCTCGTCCAGAAACAGGATCTGCGGCTCGTGGATCAGCGCGCAGGCAAGCGCAAGGCGCTGCTTCCAGCCTCCGGAGAGCGTCCCGGCGCGCTTCGACTGCTGCCCCGCGATGCCCACGACATCCATGACGGCCTTCTTCCGGGTGGCGAAACGCTCCCCCGAGAGGCCGTACACAGACCCGTAGAAGGTGAGGTTCTCCTCAACCGTCAGGTCGCGGTAGAGGCTGAACTGCTGGGACATGTAGCCGATCTTCGGCTTCACCCGATCGGGATGGCGCACCACGTCAATGCCTTCCAGCGTCGCTTCGCCGGAAGTGGGCGCCAGCAGCCCGCAGAGCATGCGGATAACCGTGGACTTGCCGCTGCCGTTCGGGCCAAGGAAGCCGAAGATGCTCGCGTCCGGGACATCGAACGACACATCGTCAACGGCTGTCAGCCTGCCGAACCGCCGTGTGAGGTTCCTGCACGAAATCGCGGGCGCCAGCGTCAGCCTCCCACCCGCGTGTTCAACGACATCCCCGCCCTCAAGTTCCCGTCCGGGTTGTCTACACGCACCTTCACGGCGAACACTTCGAGGTCGCGGTCTTCCCTCGTCTGCCTGTTGCGAGGGGTGAACTCGCCCTGTTCCGGAATCTGCTCCACGACCCCGGCCACCTGCCTGCCGTCGTCGGTCTCCATGCTGACCCGGTCGCCTGCGTGAAGCTTGCTGAGCTTGCGTGCCGGCAGGTAGAATTTCACGAAAATGTCCGCCGGGTCAATCAGCGATGCGACCGTGAGGGCGCGGGTGCGGGCATCGGCCTGGTCCATCGCCGCGCGCGCCTGCGCGATCTGCTCCGGCCGCGCCCCCGCCCTGCCTTCCCTCAGCAGCGCCTGCGCCTGTTCCAGCGCCGCCTGAGCCGCCGCGACGTCTTCGTGCCGGGCCCCCTTCATCACGAGCCTGTACTGCTCCCGCGCCTGGTTCAGGGCCTCCTTCGCGGCGCGGATGTCCTCCGGGCGCGTGCCGGCCTGCAGCTCCTCGAGCGTCTGCCGGGCCTGCCGTTCGGCCGCCTCCGCGACAGCCGCCTGCCGCTCAGCTTCGTCGAGAACCTGCCGGGCGATGGCGCCGTCGCTGTAGAGCGTGCGGCTGCGCTCCAGAGACACACGCGCAAGCTCTCGGTCGGCGGCGGCGGCGTCCAGGGCAGCTTTCGCGCGCCGCACCTCTTCGTCCCGCGGACCGCGCTGCAGCTTCTGAAGCACGGCTTCCGCCTGCTGGGCGGCGGCTCTGGCCGCAGCAATCTCCTCGGGGCGGCTGCCGTTCTGAAGTTTGCGGAGCTGGCTGCGCGCCTGCCGCTCGGCGGCCTCAAGCCGGGAAATCTGTTCGGGACGGGTGCCGGCCTGAAGCTCGCGGAGAGCCTCGCGCGCCTGTCTTCCGGCCGCCTCTGACGCCGCGAGCTCCTCGCGCAGCTCGTCCGAGTCGAACTCGAGGATGCGCTGGCCCTTCTGCACCGAATCGCCTTCGCGCACAAGCAAGCGCCCGACCCGCCCGCCGGTCTTCGAGCCGATGCGCGACTCCCGCGCCTCGATTGTGCCGCTGAAGACGTCCGCGTCCGCGCGCTCGCGGGAGAACTGCCGCCACCCGTTGAAGCCCAGAACGAGCGCAACGCCGAGCAGTAGAATCAGCTTCAATGGTCGTGGCATGGTCAGGTATCCCGCAAGACCGTCTGTGAGCTCTTTGGCGGTTCGGACTCCGAACTCCTCTGCTCCCGCCTGCGCCGGTAACGCAGGAACAGGTGGCTGCGCTCCCGCCGCCCGGCGCGCGCGCTGATCAGATCAAAGGCCGGGGCGGTGGCGGGCTGCCATGCGCGGCTTCCGGTCAGGCCGACACGGCCTTCGATCTCCGGGCCAGTCCCGATGAGCAGGGGCGAGACGGTGTGGAAGACCTCGTCCGGCAATCCGATGTCGAGCAGGCCGCCGAAAAGCTCCGGGCCGCCCTCGCACAGGAGCCGCCGCACCCCGTGCTCGAGTCGCAGTGTTCTCAGGGCTAATCTAAGATCAACACCCGTGCCCTGCTCGTCCGGCGCTTGCAGCACAGGCACGCGGGATGGCAGACGGAGCCGGGCGGCGCCTTCGGGAGTGGTGAACACGATGGCCTGAAGGTCCGCGCGCTGAAACACCGCCGCGTCCGCATCGAGCGCTCCCGACGCTGTCACGAAGCACTGGAGCGGGTTGGCCGGCGCGCCGCGCTCGAGCCTCCACGCCTCCAGTGAGTCCGCGTCCGCTCCGCGAAG
>JAGVUD010000502.1 GCA_019136435.1 Armatimonadota bacterium
GGTAAACGATTCCAGCGAAAGCGTCCCCTCCTCGCGCTCCTTGCGCAGCGCCTCGATGTACTGCGGAAGCGTGCTGTGCACCATCCGGTCGGGCGCGATGGCGGGGTTGACGGCGGCCAGCGCCTTCGAGAGGTTGTACTGGGCTTCGAGGTGGTCCACGCCGTTCATGAACAGCAGGTGCGACGAGCCGGAGACGGGGGCCATCCGGTTCCGCAAGGCTTCGAACCAGGTCTTCCCGGCTTCGGCCTCCGCCGGGATGTCCTGCGCGTTGTTGTACCAGAACCACATGAGGCTCGAGAGCACGCTCGACCCGTCCGGCGAGCGCCATTCGAACTCCATGTTCCGGCCGTCCACCGCCTGCCACCCGCGCCCGAAGATGCAGTTGTCAATGCCGAAGCCGCGCAGGATCTGCGGCATCTGCGACATGTTGCCGAACTGGTCCGGAAGATAGCCGATCTTCATCACCGGCCCGAACTGCGAAACCACCCTGTGACCGATGAGCAGGCTGCGGACGGTGGACTCGCCGCTGACGAGGAACTCGTCGTTCAGCACATACCAGGGGCCGATGGTGATGCGGCCCTCGCTGATGAGCGCTTTCAGGCGCTGCTCATTGCCGGGGCGCAGGCGCAGGTAGTCCTCGAGCACGATGCCCTGCCCGTCCAGATTGAAGAACCGGAACTCCGGGTCGGACTCCATCAGATCCAGAAGCCTGTCTATGAGATCCACAAGGCGCAGGCGGAACAGCTCGAGCGGCTGGTACCATTCGCGGTCCCAGTGGGTATGCGAGATGACGTGGCAGGTGTAGTTCTTATTCATAAAGAGTCTCCGGAGAGTGGGATCTGAGTTGTCAGTGCACGGGGAGAGACGGGTACGCGATGTTCGCGGCAGCGGCAGCGGCCTCCTCGGGCATCATGGTTATAGCCGATTCGGCCATTTCTGCGATGATCTTGTACAGATGCTGCCAGCCCCAGAGGTCCTGAGTGAAGGCGATGACGCCGCGGGAAGTCTGGACGAGGCAGATATTCTCGTGCTGGCCGATGCAGGTGATCTCATCCCAGCGCACATCAACGAACGTCGTGCGATCCTCGAATGACAGCCCGCTCATTGCGGCCGTGAGCTTCTCGCCGCGTTCCCGCCGGCTGCGCACGCGCTGCAGCCTGCGCCAGCCTTCCGCAATCCCCGCGACGCCGCCAAGGGCCAGAGTCCCGGCGAGCAGATAGGCCCACCACGGTTGGCCGCCCTTCTCATAGTCGCTCCAGAAGCGCAGAGCCACGTACAACGGCAGGTACACCGACCCGGCGATGATGGCGATGCCGTGGGCGAAGTCGTTGCCCGGCGTTCCACGGTAGCTGAACGAGCGTGGAAGGCCGCCGCCTGTTTCGGAATAGTCCTGCTTTCTACCCATTGCTGCTCCCTGCGGCGTGCCACGGGCGGGCGCGCCCGCGCTGTTGACATCTACTCCGCGGCGCCCCGGCCATCCTGCCGGAAGCGGCAGGTCTTGACTGGCCTATTCCGGGCCGCTAGACTCGAACCTGTTCTGAAAAGCAGCGCGACCCAAAACAGAGATGCCCTCCCGCCCGGGCGGCGCGGCGCCGCTCGAGGCCTGACGCGCGCGACTCTAACCGGGCTCGCGCTGATACCCTTCAACATCTACTTTCTGCTCTACATGGAGGTCGGTTTCAACCAGGGCTGGCCGGGTTCAGCGGCGGGCCCCTACCCCTCGACGATCTCGCTGTTCGCGAACTGCGTATTCTTTCTCGCCATCATCAGCGGGGTGAACTGCCTGCTGGAACGCATGCTGCCCCGGTTCGCGCTCAGCCGCGCCGAGATTCTGGTCGTGTATGTGATGCTGACGATCTCGACGGCTATTGTCAGCATTGACTATCTGGACGTGCTGGTGCCGATGATCACGTTTCCGTTCCGTGGGGCGACGAACGAGAACGACTGGGCGCGGGTTCTGTGGCCGCACATCCCGCCCTGGCTGAGCGTGAGGGACCCGGAGGCGGTGCGGGGATGGTATGAAGGGCACGGCAGCCTGTACGAGTGGGGCATTCTGCGGTGGTGGCTCGTTCCGGTGGCGGCGTGGTCGGCGCTGATTCTGGTGATGCTCTTCGTGATGCTGTGCATCAACACGATTGTGCGCCAGCGCTGGATCGAGCACGACCGGCTGCAGTTCCCGATTGTGGAGCTGCCGATGCAGATGACCGAGCCGGGACACCGGCTGTTCCACAGCCGCCTGATGTGGACTGGTTTCGCGATTGCGGGCGGAATCAGCATCATCAACGGGCTGCACGGCTACTTCCCGCTGGTTCCGCTGATCAACACGCGGATGTGGGACGCCAGCCGCCTGTTCGTGAACAAGCCGTGGAACGCAATCGGAACGACGCCGGTCTCGTTCTATCCGTACGCTATCGGACTGGGGTTTCTGCTTCCGCTCGACATGCTGTTCTCGTGCTGGTTCTTCTTTCTGATGTGGCGCGTTGTCCGGATGCTGGGCTCGATGTACGGCGCTTACGACACGACTCCGGACTTTCCGTTTATGAATCATCAGGCGCTGGGGGCGTATCTTCTGATCGGGCTGTTTGCGGTGTGGTCGGGGCGGGGGCATCTGGGCGGGGTGCTTCGCGCGGCGGTGTCGCGCGGGGAG
>JAGVUD010000238.1 GCA_019136435.1 Armatimonadota bacterium
GACAGGGTATCTGTTAGCCACAAGAAATCACGGGAGCGGGGACAGACGCGCGCGCCGTCCCCGCTCGCATAAAGTTGCCTAGAACGGCGTCGCCACCTTGTAGATCCGCCCGTCGGCGGCGCCCACATAGAGCTGGCCGTCGTCCGTCCCGAGAACCGGGTCGCCGATGGTGCCCGCCGCCGCCCCGAGCGACTTCGTCTTCGTCGCGCCGGTCGCGATGACGATCTCGTAGATGTTGCCATTCTGCGCCCCGACGTAGAGCTTGCCCGATGCGCCCACAACAGGGATGGACGGCAAGGATACCGAAACCGGCCAGGGCGAACCCTCCGACGCTCCGCTCGAAGCGCTCAGCTTGTGAACCTTGCTGCTCGTGGACACGAACACTGTGCCTCCGAATGGCCAGGGGGCTCCGAACACCGATCCGTCGCCCAGAGCGTTCGTCCAGAGCGCCGGGCTCGTCCCGTTCGCCGTCGAGAACGCATACACCGTCCCCGCGTCATTGCCCACGTAGAGCACCGAACCATCAGCCGATAGCGCTGGAGCAGAACTGATACTACCCGCGTCACTCCGGCTCCATATTACCGCGCCGGTCGTCAGGTTCACCGCCCATATGCTCGGGCTGCCGTCGAAGGACAGGCTGGTGAAATACGCCGTGTTGCCGTAGATCACCGGACTTCCCGTCACCGTCGCAAGGGTCCCCGGAGTCGTCGTCCAGAGAACCTCTCCGTCGGCCATATCCATCGCAACGAAGCTGTTGTTCAGGCTGTTATCGTAGGTCCCCACAACGACAATGTTGCGCGGGTTCGTCTTGCCCTCAGGCAGATTGCTGATGCTGATCAGCAGCTTGCCGCCGGGCTTCACCTTCACCTGATACCCTGCTGTTACGGCCTTCTGTGTCCACGCCTGCGACCAGGCCGACGACTCATACCTGCGGGCATACACGTTGCCGTCCAGCGACGACGCGAACACCATCGGGTTCGGAAGCCCGTAGGCCGCGAAGTCCCGGATCGGCGCCGTGCGGTCGAGCACCGTGTTCACTGTGCCAACCGGGCCGAACAGCATGTCTCCGTCAACCCGATCCATCCCGTGCAGCCGGTAGTCGTTCGACCCCGCAAACACGCCGGTGGTGGCCGGAGAATCCTTGTCCGGAATCAGTCCCGGCGCCGCCATCGAGGATGCTCCTGTCGTGTAGATCCACGCCGTGCCGGACAGCGGCACGCGGCCCGAAATCGTTGTCTGGCTCGTGTTGCCTACCGCGTCCTTCGTCGTGATCGTGTACTCGCCGACGCCGCCCGCGCTCAGGTCCGCCGCCGGGTCGGTCGCGCTAAGGCTGGCGGTATCGAGGCTGTCGTAGGCAGTCGTCCGCGTCACCCGGTAGGGCAGCCCCGCGAGGCCCGACTGACCGTCAGAACCCGCCTCGAAGTTGATTGTGATGCCGTTCGAGTTCGCTGTGGCCGAAACCGCCGGAGCCGCCGCGGGCGCATCCGCGTCCACCTTGAACGGCCCGTAGGTGAGGGTGGTTGCCGTTGCGGCATCCTCAGCGTTGCGGCTCTGCAGGTGCAGGTAGTAATCGCCCGTCACGTTCGGGGTCTGAACCAGATCGCCGGTGCTCCAGTTACTCTCCGAACCGCTGAATGTGTGGCTGGACGAGTTGTTCCATGCATACTTGTATTTCGACACCATATAGGCGTCGCCGCCGTGCGTGCTCGTCCCGAACCCCTTCGGGTTCGTGAACGTGATCGCCGTGCCGCCCTTGATCCAGGTGTCCGTCGGTGTCGCAGTGCTGACATTGACGCCCGCTGTCGGCGCGCTGGCCAGGGTGTACTTGCTTGCTGTGGCCGAGTAGCCCGTCGCGATGTTGTCGCCGTTTACACCCTTCGCTTTAAAGGTGTACTGAACGTTCGGCGTCAGGCCCGAGATGCTCTCCGAGAGCGCGGTGACCTTGGCGCGGTCGGCCGTTCCGTCGTGGAACACAACCCCGGAAGACCCGGAAGTGAGGTTCACCGGGTTCGTGGTCGCTACCGTGAAGCTGGTCGTGCTGACGTTGCTGAAGGTGGGGGCCGACGGAGTGTTCTGCAGCGTGTATCTGGCTGTTGACCCCTGCGCTCCGGTAGAGTTCGCCCAGGCGCCGCGGCTCTGACTGGTATTGTCACGCGCCGCAATCGTATACGTATATTGCGTGTTGGCGCTCAGGCCGGTGTCGTTGACGGACGTGCCGGCGCCCCAGCCGTAGATGCCGCTGGCGTTGCGGTACACCTGCACACCCACGTCGCCGCGGCGATAGTGGTTCGTGTGGGTGGGATAGGTGCCTCCCGCGTTGGCGTCTTCGGTGCTGCCCGCCCCGATGTTGACGCCCTGGTCGAGCGGAATCGCCCAGCCGAGGTTGATCTGGGTGGTGCCCACGGCGGTGACAGTTGAGAGGCTCGGGTTCTGCGGCGCCACGTTGTCCACGAACACGTCCATGTAGTTTCCGCCTGTTCCGTCGGCCCAGGTAGAACCCCCGCTGACGCCGTTAGTCTGCGTGGACAGACGGCCCGAGCGGCTCACGGAGAAGAAGTGGAATCGCCGATGGCCGGTGACGCCGGACTGGGAGTGCGACCAGGTGGCCCCCGCCGAGCTCACCACCGCGTCGTTGGTGTTTCCG
>JAGVUD010000379.1 GCA_019136435.1 Armatimonadota bacterium
CGCGTGGCGCTTCCGGACTCCGCCGGAGCCTGTGCTTCGAATCGTTCGTCCCGCTCATGCCGGCAGCGCGATCGGGCCGGAAATCGAGGTCTGCTGCGAGATCGAGAGCGCTTCTCCGCTCGCCGGTGTCCGAGCGTCGCTCGATGAGCGGACGTTGCATCTGTCGGCCGCGGAGGACGGGCTCTATCGCGGCATCATGAGCCTCGAAGACGGCATGCACTGCCTGCGCGTCGAAGCCGAGGCGGGGGGTCAGTCTGCCTGCGCCCTCTCCGAGTTCTGGGTCTGGAACTCACCCCGGGAGACCGGCGAGATCGTGGTGCTGGACCTGTCCGAGGCCGGGAGTTGGCCGGTTTCGGAAGACCCCGCCGCCGCGCTTCGGATGTACGATCTGATGCATGCGGCGGCCTGTCTGCAGGGGCTGGCGAACCGCTCCGGGCCGCGCCTGCTGCTTCGCTGTTATGACCAGGATGACGAGTGGCTCGGGTGGCTGTCGCGTCCGGGCGCTTGGCTTGCGGAAGCGCCCGTCCGCCGCATCTCGCGGCCGGGCGAGCCGGAGAAGGCGCTCTTCGAGGCGATCGCGCTGTTCCGTGATGCCGTTCGCGGCCTTGTCGTCTGGGACCCCGGCGTGCCCGCCACGTCCAACGTCGCGACCACCGCCGCGGGGGTGGAGGACCTGCTGCCCCTTCGCGCGGGCAGCGCTCTGGCCAGTGGGTTCCAGTCGCTCGGGCTGGAAGTGAGCCTCGACCTGTCGGGCAAGTTCACGGGCACGGGGCACATTCCGGACACCGAGTTCGCCAGCACGGGCAGCGCCAAGTGCGATGCCTGCCTGTGGGCTAAGGCGCGCTATCTCGATACGGGGCGCGCGAATGCGAGGGTGCTCGGGTACTGGTTGGATGCGTACTGGCTCCAGCGTCCGGGCCGGATGCCCTGGTGGGAACACTGCCTAACCAACCACGACTGGATCGTCCGCAACCGGGGGTTCGTGTTCGATCTCTCCAACTGGGGCGACGAAGCCCCGCAGGACGACCCCGGCCAGACGCCGGGGACCGACCTGGAGACGTTCAAAGCAATCCTCCTGTCCGCATACGAGCAGGCGGGTGGGGAGATGATCCAGGTCTCCGGCTTCACGCCGTGGGCGTTCAAATACACGAACCACGCCGACCCGCCCGGAGCGCACGAGCCCGTCGCCACCGAATGGGAGGTGGTGCGGGTGCTCTCCGCGTACAACTGCTATCTGGACGCCGACGCGCACGGCCTTTCGGCCATGGCCAATGCGTCGCTGTGGACTCAGGCGCCGCTTCCCCCGCGCTTTGTGCAGACACCGCCGCCCACGCGCGCAAGCCTTCAGGCACGGGGGTTCCTCGACGGCGAGGGCGTGCTGGCGCCTCTGGCGTTCACGCTCTTCTACATCGGCGATTTCGACTCGGCGGCGTGGCTGTACCGCCGCGAGATGGCCCTCTGGCGCGACGAGGCGCGGGGGAGCGTTCCGATGGGGTGGGCGTTCAACCCGAACCTCTGCGCGCGTATGGCGCCGGCGTTTCTGTACGCGTTCTCCCGGATGTCGGCGAACGACTGGCTGACGGCGGGCGACTCCGGCGCCGGCTACGTGAACCCGGCCATGCTCTGCGAGCCGCGACCGATCTCGGGGCTGCCTTCGGGCGAAGCAGCCTGGATCCGTCACTGCCGGGAGCTGTACCGGCGGTTCAATCTGAGGATTACGGGCTTTCTGATCAACGGGCACGCGGGCCCTCTGACGCGGGAGTCCGAGGCGATGACGGCGGCGTTCAGCCCGGACGGAGCGGCGACGCAGGCCATGTGGATGGCGGAGGAGAGTCACCTGAATGGCCCCATGCCGGTGGCTCTGCAGCACCACGACCTGTGCCCCGACAACGAAGCGAACATCGCCTGCATGCAGCGCTTCCGCAGGCCCGGGACGGCGCAGTTTCTGGATTTCCGGATGATCCTGCAGGGGCCGTCGCTTATCCGCGACCTCATGAACGACATCCGGCGGCGGTATCCCGGGTGCGCGTGGGAAGCACTCGACCCGTATGCCTTCTTCTATCTGCTGCGGCACAGCCTGGGGGGCGCAAACACCCGCCGGGCAACCTTCACGTTCGACAGCATACCCGCCGCTGTGCCGTCGGGCCGAACGATGGAGGTGGCTGTCGGGGTGCGCAACGACGGCTGGGATACCTGGGAGGCCGGAGATGTGTGGCTGGAGGCGGGGGCTGGAACTGCGGTGGACTGGGCGTCTGTCGCCAGGGCCGATCTTGCGCAAGCGGTTCCGCCCGGCGGCTCGGCCGTGGTCCGCGTGAGCCTCTCAGCGCCGTCCGCGCCGGGAGAGTGCCTGCTGTACTACGACCTTGCCTCGGCGGAAGGCGGCTTCCGGGAGGCGGGGAACCCGTGGTGGGAGGGCCGTTTCAGAGCGCGCTAGATGAGCCCGGGAGTACGGGTACATGCTTGTACGCAAAAATATGTACATTTTTTGAGGGATGACGGAACCTTCCGATGGGCCCCCTCGTCTGAACATGTAGAAAGCTTCCCACCCTCCTTTCTCTCCCCGCGGTCAATGCAAGTTGGCCGCGGGGTGTTTTCATTTGTGGGTTCGCTGATGAGCCGTGAGCTGATAGGCCGTGAGTTGT
>JAGVUD010000229.1 GCA_019136435.1 Armatimonadota bacterium
CAACGGTTGGCCAAACCGTTCGGCCAACTGTTGCGAGACGGTTTCATAGAGTACGACTCACGGGCCCGTCTGTGCCTGATCGTCAACGCCCTCGAGTACCAAGCCCCCGAGAACCCCAATCAAATCACCGCCGCCCTCAAGATTCTGGATGACCTTCCCAGAAGTGCTCTGTTTGCACGCCTTCTCCAGCAAGCCGAACGGTTATGCCAACCCTTGGCCGAACGGTTACGGGAAGGGTTACCCGAACGGTTCGGCAAACCTCCAGCTCCAGCTCTAACTCTAACTCTAACTCCAGATATTCCCGTAGGGGTCGCGGAAACCGCGACCGACGACCACGATGAATTCGCCGGTATCGACTTCGGAGAACCGCCGCCCGACACGGAAAAACCTCCCCAGAACGGATCTCGACCGAAGAACGACATGCCTGAACAGCCCCAACCGGAGAACGCCGGCACCATGGTCGGGTACCTGGTCGACTATGCAGGCGAGATCGGGTTCACCCTCACAGGTACCAAGAAGGGGCACTTCGCGAAAGCGATCGGGGACATCTGGCAAGCCGGAGTGGATGCGGAGATCCTGCGCCGGGCCATACGGCAGGCCCTCGATGAGAACAAGAGCCCGGCACATCTGGTGGACGTCCTGAACGACCTGAAAGGAGGTGGACGTGGAAAGACTCGACGCGATAGTGGACGACCTGAAAGGAGGTGGACGTGGAAAGACTCGACGCGATAGTGGACGTAGCCAGCACGGAGAGTGGGAGTGAGATCGTGACGGCGACCTGCGAGCGGTGCGAACAGCCGTTCGAATATGAGCAGCACTACGTGCGCTACCTCGGGGAGACCCGACCTGTTCCGGTGGCCACGCTCTGCCCGGCCTGCAGGGAGGCGGAGCTGAACGCCCAAGTGCTCGAGGAGAAGCGACGGCGCTTCGACCGAGCTATGGCCCGATACCGGGATGGCCACCTCGGGTCCCGGCTGGCCGGCGCGAGCTTCGCAGCCTTCCTCGAGGGGCCCCACAACGCCGCCGCCCTCGAGATGGCGCAACGCTGGCTGGGGCAGGCGCCGCGGCCCAACCTCCTGATTGTGGGGCCGGTCGGGAGCGGGAAGAGCTACCTGGCCGCCTGCATCCACAACGCGCTCCTGGCCGGACAGCAGCCCGTGCACTGGTTGAACGCCGGGTCGCTCGTGACCAGGATCCGGCGCGGCTTCACCGACCCGGAGGCGACCGCCAGGGCGAACCGGTGGCTGGAGAACGCCGAGACCGCCCCGGTGCTGGTCCTGGATGACCTGGGGAAGGTCCACCCGGGCAAGGACGTCTCCTGGGTGGAGGAAACCTTCTACGGCATCGCGGAGGCCCGGTACCGTGACGAGCTCCCCACGGTGGTGACCACGGAGTGGAAGTCCGGGGCCCTGGCGGAGCGGGTCGGGGCGAGCGTTGTCTCGCGGCTGGCCCACGGCGCCTGGGCCGTCGGGATCGACCGGCCCCCCACACCGTACCGCCGGACGGCGGAGGCCCCCAGATGAGCCCGGAGAATCTGCGGGATTTGATGGCCGGCGTCGGAAGGGACATGCCATGAGGCCGCGGGTGAAGAGCATGAGCCGGGCGCGGGACCTGGACGACGTCGACATGATGCTGGAGTGCGCCATCGACGAGCTTCGAACCTGCTGTGGGCGCCTGGAGCACGGGCGGATCCACCTGTGGGTGGATGTGGACCTAAGCCGGGCGATCGGACACGAGCTGGGATTCGATCGTGAGACGAGCGAGGACATCGCGAGGGTGATGAGGGCGAAACCGAGGAAGGAGACGCCATGCCGATGACATTGGCCGACAGGGCACAGGGCGAGCGGGCGTGGAAGCCGTGGAAGTTCACAAGCATCGGGGCGCTCACGAAAGCGCTGGAGGAATACACGGCGCTTTCGGCGATGGCCTACCTGCATGGTGCGGGTAGGGATGAGGGCGACCCCGACCCGGAGGAGATGGACACCTACTACCGCATAATGGCTCAGAACAAGGAGATCGACCGGAGGATGCTCTTCTTGGGGAGACAGGCGCCGCTCTACCACCGGCTCCTGGATTGCTTCTATTGCGCGGGTCTTTGCACCGAGCACAGGGGGTGGGAGCAGGCGGCAAAACGGCTCGGTATGCCTATCGGTTCCAGGCACCGTCGCGAGTTCTTCGAGGAGCTGGTTTCAGAAGGCGTGCGGGAACTTTTCCATGCCACGAAAAGCCGCTCAGAGCGGGGGATTGACAACTCAGAGCGGACGTGCTAGGCTTGACAGCGTTACGATGACTAGGATTGCGTCCTGAGGCCGTCTCGAAAGGGGCGGCCTTTGGTGTCTCGGGGGTGTGTTGTGGCGACCAAACCGCTGAGACCCTGCCGGCGCCCCGGCTGCTCGGCTCTGGTGACCAGCGAGTCGGGCTACTGCGAGAAGCATCAGCGTCTGGACCGGAAGCGGCAGGATGATCGGCGGGGCTCGGCACAGGAGCGCGGTTACGACAGCGCGTGGCGAAGGCGACGGGTCTGGTACCTCAGGCGACATCCACTCTGCGAGCGATGCGCAGCCAAGGGCGAGGTCGTGACAGCGATCCTGGTTCACCACCGGGATCACAACCCCCACAACAATGCGGTCGAGAATCTCGAGTCGCTGTGTGTGGCTTGTCACGAGGAAGAGCACAAGCCGGAGAGATTCGGGAGAACAAGCCCGATGACATAGGTTCGTTTGAACGGGCACCTTCGGGTGCCTTTTCTTTTGGCTCAGACTAGCCCGACGGGGCGAACGGCGGTAACTCCTCACCGCCTGTCTGGGCCTAACTGCAAGAGGACAAGTCGCGAGGAGCGGCATTATGACAAGAGCCTTTGAGGATAGGCCAAGAGGGAACACCCACTGTCAACATTGTGGTGTGGCGTTCACAGTTAGACAGCGGAGCAACAGGGCGACGTACTGCTCGCAAGCCTGTTCGATGGCAGCTAAGGGCGGGCAACTGGCTACCGTTCAGGACTGCCCTACATGCGGCAAGACGTTCAAGGCGCGCAAGGATCGCAACACCTACTGCTCACGAGAGTGCGCATTTGAGGCGCACAGAGCACAACCGAAGGTGAAGGCTGAGCCGCCCGAGAGAATGTGTGTGGTGTGCGGCGGGACGTTCAGGAGCGTCTACAAGTCCGCCACCCTGTGCTCAGATGGGTGCCGCAAGGAATGGAATCGGAGAGCATTCAAAGCTCAATGGCAGTCGGAAGCCAAGCCATACCAGCGCCAATGCG
>JAGVUD010000360.1 GCA_019136435.1 Armatimonadota bacterium
CGCGTTCACGAGGCAAATCGCGTCGAGAACGTCATTCAGTGGGCCAGGACAAGCAGAGGCGGGCGCCAATTCAGTCTGCTGACGGACTTGGATGACTTTACAGCCTGCGCTTCGGCCTACGGACTGTGCGAATAGGCGGGGCTGCGTGACCGACTCCGTCGAACAATCCCCCAGCCTGGAAGACGGCTACCTGCGGATCGCCAACGAACTGTTCGACGCGATCCTTCGGTTCGGCTTCACGCACCGGCAACAGTCGGTGCTGCTGGCCGTGATCCGAAAGACCTATGGCTATGGGAAGAAGCGCGACGATATCAGTGCCGCGCAGATCGGCGAACTCTGCGGCATCGCGCGCAACCACGTCACCGAGGCATTGAAAGACCTGGAGGCGATGGGTGTCATCGAGAAGTGGGACGGCCAGTATGGGTGTGTGATCGGCATCAACAAGCGCCACAAGGAGTGGTATCGCCTGGGCGCAGGGCGCCCGGCAAAGAAGGCGCCTCCGAGGGCTGAGACTCCGGATCCGCCAGAAATCACCGACGAAGAGCCAAGTGCGCCTGTCAAGCCGGTGAAGCGAGGGAACCCCGGTGCAGCGAAGTTCAAGGCCCGCTTCGACGAGTTCTGGGACACGTTCGCCTACAAGCATGGCAAGACCCGGGCGATGAAGGCATGGATGGCGGTGTGCGGCGCGGCGAAGGCGGATGCCGACCTCGCGGCGCTGGCCGGCGAAATCCTGCGCGCGGCCGAGATTGAGGCGCGCAGGCGTCCGACGTTGGTGGCGACCGGCCGCACGCCGATCTACCCCGAGGGCTGGCTGTCGCAGCGGAGATGGGAGGACGAGGGGTTGCTGTCATGGGGGCAGTGGTCGCCGGAAGAGCAGGCGTTCGTGGACGTGTTCAACGCGAACATTGGCGACCTGTGCCCGCAGGTGGCGGACTGGACCGAGAAGCGCAGCGAGCTGACGAAGGTTGCCGCAGCCGGAAAGATGACGCTGGAGAAGTGGGGCGCCTTCTGGCGCTACGTTCGGGATAGGTGCGAGTTCGGTTTCGCGGTTTCCTATGAGTGGTTCCTGCGGCGCGAGAACTTCGCTGCAGTGGCGGATGGTCAGTATCAGCGGGAGGCGGCGTGATTCCATTGTTTTCAAACGAGGCGGAAGAGTCGTTGCTCGGCGCATTGATGATCGACTCGTCGGTGAGGCACTTTATTGAGTGTGACATCAAGCCGGTGCATTTTCACCGAGAGTGGAATCGGTGGATCTACGAGACGATCTGTTGGTTGCTGGATGAGAAGAAGCGGGAGCCCGATCCGGTGACGGTGTACGAGGCGATGCAGGCTCGCGGGTGTTCGCCGGAGGTGTGCGCCTGGGCGCTGGAACTCGGCGGCGCCGCATACACAACGGCAGGCGTGAAGCGGCACGCAGAAATCATCGTTGAGAAGGCGAACCTGCGGGCGCTGCAGGCTGCAGCAGGGGAGATCATGGAGACCCTTATGGGGCCGGGCACCGCCGTCGAGAAGATCGACGCCGCGCAGAAGGCGGTGATGGCGGTATCCGATAAGGCGACGCTCGGCGAGCGCAAGCCGCAGCGGGTGTCGGCTCTCATGCCGGGCTATCTGGATGCGGTAGGTGCGCGATGGGAGAAGTCAGGCGGGGGCGTGCCGACGGGGTTCTCGGCGATTGATGCGCGGGTCAACGGCGGGCTGGATGAGGGGTGGGTGGTGATCCTTGCCGGCCGGCCCGGCATGGGGAAGACCTCGCTAGCGCTGGAGATAGCCATCAACTTCGCCCGGGCAGAGGTGCCGGCGCTGATTTGCTCGCAGGAGATGCAGAGCGCCCAGCTCATCGACAGGGCTATCGCAATAGAGGGAAGGCTGGAGTTGTCGAAGGTTATCCGGGGGGAGATGACCGAGGACGATCACGAGAAATTTCAGTTCGGCCTGTCGCGCATCCATGACATTCCCCTCTTCATTGATGAGCAGGGCTCTTTGCGCATCGAGGATGTGCACCGGAAGGCGCGCCAGGTCAAGCGCGATACCGCCGGGGAGCTTGGCTTGGTGGTGATTGACTATCTGCAATTGATGGTGGGCACTGGCGAGAACCGCACGCGCGAGATGACCGTCATCACGGGCGCGTTGAAGTCTCTGGCCAAGGAGCTGCGCTGCCCGATCATCGCCCTGTCGCAGCTTAACCGCGAGGTTGAACGCCGGCCGAACAAGCGCCCGGTGATGGCCGATCTGCGGGAATCCGGCTCCATTGAGCAGGACGCCGACGTGATCTGGGCGCTCTACCGGGACGAGGTCTATAACCCCGACTCGATGGACAAGGGTCTCGCCGAGTTGTTGTGGCTGAAGAACCGCCAGGGCGATCCATGCGGGATGACGCCGTTGGTGTGGGCAGGGCCGTGTGTGCGCTTTGATTCCATGCTTGGCGAGCTGCCCAGCGCGTCGGCCGGGCGTGCTGGGGAGTCCGCCGGAAAGACCGGGAAGGGGTTTGACAGTGACCGGTTCTGACCGTGAGCAGTTCATCGCCGACTTCCGTCTCGTTTGGACCTACCGGCGCCAGGCCGGCCACCTATCGGCCGCCGAGCACGCGGCTCAGTATGGCGCGGCCCGGGTGGAGGCGAATGCTCGG
>JAGVUD010000342.1 GCA_019136435.1 Armatimonadota bacterium
CCCGGGGACGGTGGCCCGTACATCACCCTCGGGCTCGTGATCACGTCGCACCCTGATCAGGGCTCGCGCAACATCGGACTGTACCGCCTGCAGAAGTTCGACGGCAGGACACTCGGCATGCACTGGCAGCGGCACAAGGGCGGAGCGGAACATTACCGGGCGGCTGAGGCTCGCGGACAGCGGCTGGAAGCCGCGATTGCGCTCGGGCCAGACCCTGCGGTAGCTTACGCGGCGACGGCGCCTCTGCCGCCTGAGATCAGCGAACTGATGCTGGCGGGTTTCCTGCGCCGCAAGTCAGTGGAGATTGTGCGCTGCAAGACGATTGACCAGTGGGTACCGGCCAACTGCCAGATCGTGCTGGAAGGGTATGTGGAGCCGGGGGAAAGGCGCAGAGAAGGCCCCTTCGGCGATCACACGGGCTTCTACTCGCTGGCGGACGACTACCCGGTGTTCCACCTGACGGCCATCACAGCCTGCAAGGACCCTGTCTATCCGGCGATCATCGTGGGGCGGCCGCCGCAGGAGGACGCGTGGCTCGGGAAGGCGACGGAGCGCATCTTCCTGCCGCTCATCCGGACGGCGTTGCCGGAGGTGGTGGACATCAGCCTCCCGGCCGAGGGCATCTTCCACAACTTCGCCATCGTCAGCATCCGCAAGCGCTATCCCGGACACGCCCGCAAGGTGATGCACGCGCTGTGGGGACTCGGTCAGATGATGTTCACGAAGTACATCATCGTTCTGGACGAGCATGCGAACGTGCACGACTTGCAGGAGGTGCTGTGGCGGCTCGGGACGGCCACCGACCCGAAGCGCGACCTGGAGTTTGCCTCGGGCCCCACCGACGTGCTCGACCACGCCGCGGCCCTGCCGGACATCAGCGGCAAGCTCGGTTTCGACGCCACGCGGAAGTGGCGGGACGAGGGGTATGACCGCGACTGGCCCGGTGAGATCGAGATGAGCGAAGAGGTCAAGCGGAAGGTGGACGCTTACTGGGATTCGCTGGGAATCTGAATCGGGTTCGCCATATAGACCCCGACAAGCAGCATCACGACCCCGAGAGCCAGACCCGCCGCTGACAGCACGACGAGCACGTTGAGGCAGGCGGCTCCGGCGGAGGCGGCGCGGCTTGCGGCCGGCGTGGAAGCAGGCGCCGCGTGGATGTACAGGTTCTCGGTGTACAGCCGCCGGCAGATGGCCCCGCCGCACAGCCCGCCCAGCGCCCCGGTCAGCAGGGCATAGGGCGCGGTCGGCGGCAAGACGCCCGCGCCGTAGATGGCCCCGCGCGACGCCAACCCGGCGAGAACAATGACCGCCGCGAACACGAGTCCCCCCAGCACTGCCCATCGCAGCCAGGGCCACTTCCGCACCGGAGTGCTGGCGGCGGCGGCTGTGCCCGCGCCCACCAGGTTCGCGGACAGAAACAGACTCAGATACGCCACATGCTCGCCGGTCAGCGAAAAAGGCATGTCGAGATCGAAGATGGGATCGGCGAAGAGGATGGCGTTGAGAAGCGGAAACAGGACGGCAGCGAGCGCGGCAACGCCGGCAGTGATCGCGAATATGATGGACGGCTTCAGGCTGAAGACAGGAAGCTCAGTCTGCATAACGGGCGCGCTGTCCACGTGCCCGCTCGCCTTGAAAGCCGCGGCGATCCATTCGGACCGGCTGAGAGCCTCGCCGCTCATCAGCGCGCGGTAGGCCTTCACGACCTCCTTCACCCGCTCATCGCCCGGGTCATCTTCCGCGAGGACATCGGGGTGGCACTCCCGCACCTTGCGCCGGAAGGCCCGCTTGATGTCCGCCATGGACGCTTCGGCCGTGATGCCGAGCACCATGCAGCAGTATTCTTTGCTCTGCAGTTCCAAGACTCGTCGTACCGTAACCCTATTATTCCAGAACTGGCGCCCGGATTACCAGCGGCCGGCCGCAGATAATGCTGGGGTGGCGCTGTCCGGTTTTGGGTCTGCTAGTACTTGACGAGACTGCGGACGCTGCGGCCTTCCAGCGCGGCCCGGCCATTGAGGGCAGTCAGCTCGATGAAGAAGATGAACCCGGCAACCACGCCGCCGAGCTGCTCGACCATGTCGCCAGCCGCCCGCGCCGTGCCGCCCGTTGCCAGCAGATCGTCCACAATCACGACCCGTTCGCCCGGGCTGACGGCGTCACGGTGCAATTCGAGGCAATTCGTGCCGTACTCGAGCTTGTACTCGCAGCGGACCGTCGCGCCGGGGAGCTTGCCGGGCTTGCGCGCCAGCACGAAGCCGAGGCCCATCTCCAGCGCCACCGGGCTGCCCATAAGGAAGCCGCGTGACTCGATTCCGAGCAGCTTGTCCGGTGCGAACTCGCGGGCGGCGTCGCACATGCGGCTGACGACCTCGCGAAAGGCTTCCGGGTCGGCCAGCACCGGGGTGATGTCGCGGAACAGGATACCCGGCTGCGGAAAGTCTGGAATGCTGCGGATAAGTTGAGCCGCCTGCAGCGGTTTTTCAAGGTTCAAGTCGTTTGTCCTTCGTCGGCGCAGCGCGCCGGGATTGATAGTGAGTAATCGGGACTGAGCACGCCGCGGTCGGTAATGATCGCCGCAATCAGATCGGCCGGGGTCACATCGAACGCCGGGTTCAT
>JAGVUD010000365.1 GCA_019136435.1 Armatimonadota bacterium
GCTGGCAGGACCGCCGCAGACTTCGGGAATTGCGGCTTCAGGTCAACGAGAGGCCGGCGGTGTCTGCCATTCCCCGAGGGATGAACGGGCCCTGGCTCCAACCCGCAAGTCCGAAACACCCAGGTCCACGGCGCGTTCGTTTCACTTCCGCATCCGATGCACGCATGAGAACGGGACCCGGCAGTGCGCCAGGCCCCGAAAACGAACGCGATTCCTGTGCGGCGCTCTAGCGCCGGCGGCGGAGCATGCCCGCCATGCCGGCGAGACCGCCAGCCAGAGCAAGCAGCGAACCCGGCTCGGGAACGACGGTGACGTCGTCAAACTGCACGTCTGTCCAGCCCTGGCTTGCGCCGACCTTGAGGCCGACATACATCGTTGTGCCAGTGGCGACGATGGTGTTGGTCTGCGGCCCGGAGGGGAACCACTGCGTCCCGCAGAACGCGCACTGCCAGTCCCATGACGTCGGCGGGTTCATGCCCCAGCCATCCACTTTGCTCAGGACGGAACTGTTGAGCGGCCCGTCGAGCTGGTCGAGAATAGCGCGGCCGTCATCGTTGAAGAACAGAACCTCGTTCCAGAACGCGGTCTGGCCCAGGTTGCCCTTCCAGTTGACGGTGATCGTGTAGGCCTGACCGGGGACGGTCGTAATGGCCTGCCACACGCCAAAGCTGCCATTGGAGCCGCTCAGGCGCAGCGTGTTACCATCGTTAGCGATGCTCGGAGAGACGCTCCAGGACGCCTGCCACGGCGTCCATCCGGTCAGGTCTCCGGTCTCGAAGTCGCCGTTGACCACCAGATTGGCGAACGCCGGCACACAGACAACACTCAGAACACAGACGAAGAATAGAACTCTCTTCACTGGACTCACTTCTCCTCTTAGGTGTGATTGTGACTTGCGGAGCGACGCATTTGTGCTCGCCCATCACATTCGAACGGGCCCGCGTGACGCTTGCGCTCCCCTGCTTTGTCGCTGCGGGGTCCCGGAAAGCCCGTACATCATGGGAGTAGTGCACAAACCGTGCCAAATCGCGTTCCGCGCCCAACATTCTGCCCTTCCGGGGCAATTTGCCGGGAGGAGTCTCCGGCATTCGCGGCCAACGGAAGCAGCATGAAGAGTCTTGTAACGGTTCTTGTAGTTCTGGTTCTCTGCGTGATGGCGGCCTGTTGTCTCGCCGCGGGGCCGCCTTCGGAAGTGTCGGTGAAAGACTTCGGCGCAGCGGGCGACGGAGTTGAGGACGACACGGGCGCGTTCGCGGACGCGATGGCGGCGGTGGCGAAAAGCGGCGGAACGGTTAAGGTTCCTGTCGGGAACTATCTCATAAGTACACACCTGAGCGTGCCCAACAACGTCACTCTTGAAGGGGTCTGGAGAATCCCCACCGCGTGGACGGCGAACCTGGGCAGCACACTGCTGGCTGTCGAAGGGGCCGGTTCCGAGGACGGCACGGCGTTCATCACGCTGGGCACGAACTCCACCCTCAAGGGAATCACCGTCTTCTACCCGGACCAGAAGATGGACTCCGTCACCCCGTACCCGTGGTGCGTGGCCGGGTCGGGAGGCGACAACTCCTCGATCGTGGACTGCCTGCTGGTGAACCCCTACCAGGCTGTGGATTTCGGCACGCGAAACTCGGGGCGGCACTATATTCGCGGGCTCTACGGGCAGCCGCTGCGGCGGGGCATCTTCGTGGACAAGTGCTACGACGTGGGGCGCATCGAGAACGTGCACTTCTGGCCGTTCTGGGGCTGGGACGGGCACCCGGAGCTTCAGAAGTGGATGTGGGAGAACGGCGAGACGTTCATCTTCGGGCGCACGGACTGGGAGTACGTGCTGAACACGTTCGTCTTCGGCTACAAGACGGGCTACCGTTTCATTCAGACCGCGTCGGGCGCGATGAACGGCAATCTGCTCGGAATCGGCGCGGACGCGACAAACGTGGCGGTGCTGGTGGAACAAACGCAGAAGCCGGGCCTGCTGATAACGAACGGGCAGTTTGTGAGCTTCGGCGGCCAGCAGCCGACCGAGGTCGTGGTGAAGGCGACGCACGACGGCGTTGTGCAGTTCCAGAACTGCTCGTACTGGGGACCGGCGGCTCAGATCGCGCGGATCGCGGGCAAGGGCGTTGTCAGCTTCAATAACTGCAACTTCCTGACATGGGGCTACGGCGAGTCGGACTGGGCGCGCGGCAACTCGGACATACCGGCCATTGATCACTTCGGGGGCAGTCTGACGGTGATGGGCTGCACGTTTGGAGAGAACAAGGCGCAGCTTCGCGCGCGGGGCGAGGGCGCATCGGCGATCTTCGCGGCAAACCAGCTCTCGGGCCCGCTGAGGGCGGAGGCGACATCAGGGGCGAGCCTTCAGAGCGGGCTGAACGCCGCGAAGATGATCAAGACCCCGCCGCCGCCGAAGCGCCCGAAAGAGGAGGCGGGGGCGATTGTCGTGGACGACTCGGACGGGCCGCCCGGGGTCGTATTCAGAGGCGCGTGGAAGGTGGCCGAGACACCGGCGAACTACTATCGCAGCACGCACTGGGCCGTGAGAGGCAGCGGGGACGCCGTTGCCACCTTCCGGCCGCTTGTCGCGAAGGCCGGACGGTATGACGTGTGGGTGTAC
>JAGVUD010000481.1 GCA_019136435.1 Armatimonadota bacterium
ACGCAGTGCGCGAGATAGCTTACGATCGCGACAATGGCCCGGGGAGTCTTGACAGGGCTCTGGATGAGGCGCGGGCAAGGCGCTGGACTTTAGTGGATATGAAGAAGGACTGGAAGGTCGTCCATGCGCTCGATAAGCAGCAGGCGGCAGGCCTGAAGTGAGGGTGAAAGCATGAATCTGAAAGCGAGTTGGGTACAGTATGCGGTTTTGATCTGTCTGGTCGCGGCGCCGCTGCAGACGCGCGCGGTGGCACAGGGACAGGGCGAGGGCAGCGAGGTGCGGCAGGCGCAGGAGCTGGCGAAGAAGGTCGCCAATCCCGTCGCCAAACTCATCAGCTTCCCTGTCCAGTACAACTACGACAGCGGCTTCGGCCCGGAGGACGGCGGACGGTTGCTGACCAACATCCAGCCCGTCATCCCGCTAACGATCAGCCAGAAGTGGAACCTCATTTCCCGCACGATTGTGCCGGTTATATCGCAGTCCGCGATGTTCGCCGGCGAGGGCAGCGAGTTCGGCATCGGCGACATTACGCAGAGCTTCTTCCTGTCACCCGCGGCGCCTCCGAAGGGCGGGCTGACGTGGGGCGCCGGGCCCGTTCTTCTGTTGCCGGCTGCCACGAGCCACCGGCTTGGCGCGGGAAAATGGGGCGCGGGCCCCACCCTCGTCGTCCTGAAGCAGCAGGGGCCGCACACGACCGGGGTGCTGATGAATCATATCTGGTCGTTGGGCGGCAGCAGCCGGGCGGACATCAGTTGCACTCTCGTGCAGCCATTCGTGTCCTTCACCACCCGCAGCGCCACGACGTTCAGTCTCTCCTCCGAGGCGACCTATGACTGGAAGGCTGAGCAGTGGGCGGTGCCGGTGAACCTGACGGTGGCCCAGCTGACGCGGTTCGGCAAGCTGCCGGTCAGTGTCGGCGGCGGGGTACGCTACTGGGCCGCATCGCCCGACGGCGGCCCGGAAGGCTTCGGGCTGCGCCTGTCGGTGACATACCTTTTTCCGAGGTAGCAGATGAGTACAGCGCGTTACCAGATAGAAGAGAAGAAGAGCCTGGCAGCGTATGAGGATCGCGATGCCGGTTAGACCCGAAAGGCTGCGGAATCGTCGCGAAGCATTCGCTCGCGGGACGGCCATTGAGCCGCGGTGGCCCGTGGTAACCACCATTCTGCTGGTCCTGTACCTTCTGGCGATGCTGCCAGGGCGCATCCGGCTGTTCTCGCCCTGGCAGGTTGGCATCGGCGGGATTGCGCTGATTATACCAGTGGCGGGTGTCGGGCTGTCGAGGGGCAGGACGGTCTGGCTGCTCCTGGAGCGCGCGTCCGTGCTGCTCTTCGTTCTGAGCGCCGGGGTGGCGACGCTCGTCAACCTGTCGAACCTCATTCGCGCGATTCTCTCGCGCTCGGCCGGGCTGAGCGGGATCGAGCTTCTCACATCGAGCATCGCAGTCTATGCAACGAACGTTCTCATGTTCTCCCTGCTGTTCTGGCAGATGGATCGCGGCGGGCCAGAAGCGCGCGCGAACGCGGTGGTCTCAAAGCCGGACTGGCAGTTTCCCCAGACAGCCTGTCCTGAGGAAGCCGCGGACGGCTGGCGTCCGGCCTTCGTAGATTATCTCTGCCTTGCTTTCACGACAGCAACGGCGTTCAGTCCGACCGACGTTCTTCCGCTCACGTCGCGCGCAAAGATGCTCATGATGCTCGAAAGCAGTATCGCGCTCGTCACAGTCGTGCTGATAGCATCGCGCGCGATCAACATCCTTGGAAGTTGACACCTGGACGGCTGCGAATGACACGTTAGGCCCCTGAGGGGATGAGGAGGGGTGTGGACAAGCTGAGCAGATGGACAATATGGGAGGCAGCACCCGGGCTGGCGGCGCTGAGGCGCTACCAGGCGGACTGGCTTCGGTACGACATCGCGGCGGGGGTATCGGTCGCGGCCGTTGCCATCCCGGTCGCGATTGCTTACTCCCAACTCGCCAACGCAGCTGATCATGGCCCCGGACGCCGCGACCTGTGCCATTGTCGCGGCAGTCGTGCTCCCGCTGGCCGCACACGATCCGGCGAGGCAGGTGTCGCTCACCGTGGCGCTCACGATGCTGACAGGCCTGCTGTGCATAGCGGCGGGCATTGCCCGGCTGGGTTTTCTCACGAACTTCCTTGCGCGCCCGATTCTGGCCGGCTATCTCAACGGCATTGCTATCAGCATCATCGGGGGGCAGCTTGGAAAGCTGTTCGGGTTCGGCGTGAAGCCGGCCGGCATCTTCAGGACGCTGGCGGAGTTCGTGTCGAAGCTCCCGGACACGCACCTGTTGACTCTGGCGGTCAGCGTGGCGTTCTTCGTCCTTCTCCGCGTGCTCAAGCGTACCGCCCCCCGCCTGCCCGCGCCGCTCATAGCCGTGCTGCTGGCAATCGTGGCGTCGCGGTTCTTCGATCTCGGAAGCCACGGGGTTGCGCTTCTCGGCGTCATTCCCGCGGGGCTGCCAAAGCTGATGGCTCCACAGATCGGCCTCAAGGATCTCGAGCCGCTGGCAACCGGCGCCGCGGCGATTGCGCTCATCAGCTTCAACAGCGCCATGGTCACCGCCCGCGGATTCGCGGTCAAAAACCGATACGACCTCGACCCGAACAAGGAGTTCATCGCGCTTGGATTCGCGAACATCGGGGCTGCGGCGCTGCAGGGGTTCGCCGTCAGCGGCGGCGATTCGAGAACCGCCGTCAACGATTCCGTGGGAGGCAAGAGCCAGGTCACGAGTCTGGTTGCGGCGAGTCTGGTCGTTGCGGTCCTGCTCTTCCTGACAGGGCCGCTTGCGCTGCTGCCCACCGCGGTGCTGTCGGCGGTGCTGGTGAACGCGGCGCTGGGCCTCTTCGATATTCGGGGGCTCGCCAGGCTCCACGGCATCAGCCGCAAGGAGTTCAACCTGTCAATAATCGCTCTGCTGGGTGTCGTGACGGCCGGCGTCCTTCCGGGCGTCCTTTTCGCGGTCGGGGTCGCGTTGTTCCAGCTTCTGGTTCGATCCTCGTGTCCCAACGATGCCGTTCTGGGAAGGGTACCCGGCATGGATGGTTACCACGACATCAGGGCGTACCCCGGGGCCGAGACCATACCGGGCATGGTCATTTTCCGCTTCGACGCGGCGCTTGTCTTCTTCAACGCGGATCGTTTCGAGTCGCGCGTGTTGGCGGTCGCAAAGGCCGAGCAGGCGCACTGCTTCATTATGGACGCCGAGACGATACCGACCATAGACAGCACGGGCGCGGAAGCAATGGCGGAGGTGTGCACTGCCCTGGCCAGTCAGGGCGTTGCATTCGCGCTGGCGGAGGCGAAGCGGCCCATCCGCCAGATGGCTGAGCGGATGGGCCTGCTGGAACAAATAGCGGGCGGCAGGTCTTTCCCGACCCTCGATGAAGCCGTCGCTCATTGCAGCGGCGAGCGGGGCCAGGCCCTTGACAGACGGAAGCGCGGCCCGCCGGGTGGCAGCGACATGGCATGAGGACCCTCACGCGGCGCCCATCCCGGACCGGGGCCGCGCCGGGCGAAGTGTCCGGGCAGTGCAATACGGCGCCCGCTGTACTCGGTTACGGCGCGGTCAGCCGATAAGGAAGCGATTGGAGGAAGCTGGAGATGAAAAAGGCAGTCAGCATGGCGGCTATGCTTGGGCTTATCGCCGCCTTGGCGCCGCGCGTAATCGCGGCAGATGTGGCGGCGCAGCGCGCGGTCAAGCAGATCGGCAAACCCGCCGTCATATCGGTGTTCACGCGCACTGAGAGGGTGCGCGTTCTCGCGATAGATCAGGCGAAGCGAACGGTGAAACTTAGAACGTCCGACGGAGACCTGGGAATCTACAAGGCCGGCAAGGACGTGCGCAACCTGGGGCAACTGAAGCAGGGAGACGTCCTGACAGCCACCGAGACGGAGCGCTTCGTGATCTATGTGAGGCAGAGTAAGGAGCAGCCATCCGCAAGCGAGAGCTTCACCCTTGCCCTGGCTCCCAAAGGAGCCAAGCCGGGCCTTGTCGCGACGGAAAAGGTCAGGCTCACCGGCAAAGTGCAGATGGTTGATTACAGGAAGCGAACGGTGACAATCACTGGCCCGGCCGGCAAGACCAGGGTCTTCGATGTTGCCCGCGACGTGAAGAACCTGCAGGAGGTAAGGCCTGGAGATCAGGCGGTGGTGGACTATACGGACACCCTGAGTATAGTCACCACCGCCCCGGCTGAGTAGGAGACATCGCCAGGGGAGAGGGGTGAGACGATATGGCATCAACACAGGCCCTCCAGAGAACAGGGGACGATCTGGCGATGGACAGAACCGTGCTTGCGGCGGAGCGGACGCTCATGGCATGGATCCGGACAGCATTCTCGATGATCAGCTTCGGGTTCACCATGTTCAAGTTCCTGCAGCAGGTGCAGAGTGCGTCGGGGACGCGCGCGGGCGTCCACGGACCGCGCAACCTTGCCATGGTTCTGATAGGGCTCGGAACGATGTCCCTCATCGCGGCCATTGCTCAGCACATCAGCTACATGAACCGTCTGGGGCGTGGGCGCGGGGCGCCGTGGTCGCTGGCGACAGTGGTGGCGCTTCTGGTTGTGCTGACAGGCCTGCTCGCCTTCGCCGGGGTCGCCGCTCGCCATGGTCCATTCTGATGCAGAGTATGCTCCACGACGGGTGGCCAGAGCCGATAGTCCCGGCGACTGCGGCGCTGCTCCTGTCCGGGGTGTTCGTCGTGGGACGCCGGCTGGGAATCCTGGACAGGAAATACCGCGGGCGCAGGAGGCTGTTCTCTGCCGCGGCAGGCGCTTCGGTGGCCTACATCTTCGTGAATGTGATGCCGGAACTCGGCCAGTTCCAGGCTGCGTTCTCGCAGGCCGCCGCTCGACGAAACCTGCCCTTCCCGGAATACCGGGTCTACACCTCAGCGCTGATGGGGTTCGTGTTGTTCCACGGGCTCGACAGCCTGGTGATGGCGAGCCGAACGGAGACGCACCAGGAGCCGTGCGGCCATGTCAACGAGACAGCCATCGGCGCCATCCAGATCGGTGGCTTCGCGATGTACTGCGCCCTGATCAGCTACCTGATGGTCGGCTGGACCCGCGGCAGCGCGACGCTGGCGCTGTACTGCACGGCCATGGCTTTCCATTTCTTCGTCATAGACCACTCGCTGCGATCGGAGCACGGGGTGCGTTACGACGGATGGGGACGCTGGATACTGGCGCTGGCGACGCTGGCCGGATGGGCGGTGGCGAGGCGTTTGATGATGCCGGACGCGGCGATGGCGACGCTGCAGGGTTTCGTGGCTGGCGGGGTTACCATCAACAGCGTCAAAGACGAGATCCCTGCGGCCGGCGAGGGGCGCTTCGGTTACTTCGCCATGGGTGCGTTTGCGTTCGCACTGTTGATGATGCTGAGCTGCAAGCAGGAGTGATGTGCCATGACTGACCTTCAGATGACAGTCGGGATTGCGTTCCTTCTGGTGATGATGTTCGCCATGGGGTGCGAGGCGGAACTGCCGGAGATGATCTCGCAGGTGAGGAAGTACCGCCTTGCGGTGTCCGCGCTTCTGGCGAACCTGGTGCTGGTGCCGCTTCTGGGAATCGCGGTTGTGGCGCTGTTCCATCTAAAGGGTGATTACGCGGACGCTCTTCTGATCCTGGCGGTTGCCCCCGGCGCCCCGTTCTCCGCCAACTTCACCAGCAAAGCCACGGGCGCCATCAACGTCGCGGCGTCTCTGCTGTTTGTCCTTCTGCTGACGTCGGTGGTCTTCACGCCGCTTGCTGCGAATCTGCTGCTGCCCGGGACGGCGGCAGTCAGCCTGCACTACGCGAGAGCCATCGCCGCGATAGCGCTGGTGCTGGTGCTGCCGTTCGCTCTGGGGCAAGTCTTCAAGAAGAACACGGGGCATCTCGCCACCCTCGTTTCGCGCGCCGCCACCGTGCTGGCGCTGGTGATATTCGTGAGTTTCATGGTGCTGTCGGCGGCTGCCGGCAAGCAGGCGAGAACAGCAATCGGCGGCGAGACCGTGCTCGCGATACTGGCCTTTGCCGCCGGGGCCATGCTCATCGGATGGTTGGCAGGCGGTCCTGAGCGGCCAGACCGCCAGGTGATGGCGATTGGCACCGGCATGCGCAACGTCGCGGTCGCGTCTGCGCTAGTCCGGTCTCTGGGAAGTCAGGCGGGGCAGCAGGTTATCGTCGCGTTCTTCTCCGTCGTCGTTCCGCTAAGCCTGCTGCTCACGATCGCCGAGACGGTGAGGTCGAAGCGCAGGGCTTTGAGTGCAGAGCCTTCCGGCCAGATGGCGGGCGAACCCTGATGCAGGCGGGAACCGGGCGAATCGGCGGATGGCGTGGGCGGCATCCGGCGCCCGGTGGCCCGCCGGAGAGGAATGAGTCGAGAAAGGAGGTGGACTTACTGGCGGAATCCTGCGGTGAGTTGTTCGCAGAGCGAATGAGATTACGGCGAGCCAACCCGCGATAGCGGGACGCGGTCTCGCGGTGAGGGTAACGGGTCTCGTGAGAGACAAGGAGGTACGGATCGGATGTCAGCAAAACACAGATCGTTGGGAGTTGCGCTGCTGGTGGCGCTGTTGGCCGCGTCGGCGGCGAGTGCGCAGTTCGCCCCTGAAGAGTCGCAGTGGCAGAACTCGTGGACCGGATACATGTGGTTTCCGGGCTTCCAGGGGAACGCGGTTATGCAGGGAAACCCCGTGGACGTGGATGTCAGCGTCGGGGACACGATTGACGCCCTCAGCGATATGGAGGTGAGCTTCTCGGCCCATTACGAGGGCCACCGGAGGCCATGGGGCGTCATCGCCGACTTCATGTACTGGCGAATGGAGCAGCAGTTCGTGCATCCCGACTATGGCGATGTGGAGGTGAAGCCCCGGCAGCTCGTCGCCGAGCTGGCTGGAGCCTACACGGTTGGCGAGAAGCTGATGGGAGACGTCGTGACGCAGAGGACCGAGGCCCTCGTGGGCGCCCGCTACAACATGCTCAAGATGTCTGTCAGCCTCGAGGAAGGTGACTTCTACGCCAGCAAGAGCAAGAACTACGTTGATCCGTTCGTTGGCGCGAGGATCTTCCAGGCGCTGTCTGACAAGTGGGGGGTCAACCTCAGAGCGGACGTCGGCGGATTTGGCATCGGTTCGGAGATGGCCGTGAACGTCGTCGGGACGCTCGGGTACACCATCAGGCCCAGGAACTCCATTCTGCTCGGATGGCGCTACTACTCGCAGGACTATGAGTCGGGGAGCGGCGATAGCGAGTTCAAGTGGGATGTTGACCAGAGCGGGCCGTTCCTGGCCTGGCAGACCCGGTTCTGAGCTGAACCGCCCGCGGGGAAGCGGCGGCGTTCGGGGTGGGACGCCGCCTGCCCTCGGACCCGGGTGACCCGGACACTTGCGAGAGCGCGTGATGCCGGGGTGAAGAACTTATCTCGCGACTGGCTGACGGATGCGCTCGAGCAGGTCTACCCCATGCCCCGAAACGGGCGGAGGCACCAGGAGGCTGCCTGAACGGCCGCCGGGAGCCGCACGGCCGAGACACCCGGGCACGACCAGATCCGTTACCAACTGCGCTCGCGAGCGCCGGACGCAGAGGCCGGCGGGCGAGCCTGGAAATCCCGAGATCGGGCGGGGTCACGCCCTGTGCGCCCTGCAAGGGCGCGGATCCTGGCACGGGCAGCCCTGCGAAGGGCAGCCCGATCGTGACGGAGCGGGCAGGCCATCGAGCCTGATTCTGATTGTGGAGGGACATCCCAAGCCTATCGAACTCCTGCTCTGATCAGGCCGGTCAGGGTCTGAGAACCTGCCGCGCAACCTCCTCCCGGAGCTTCTGCGTGCGCCTTGCGTTCATCCGCCGCACCAGTGCCATTGTAGCCTGAGGGTGACTACGGCGCCGGCGGAAGCCCGCTACCCCACAAACTCTGGATGTCAGCCGAACTCCGCACCCGTACAAGCGGTAACAGGGTCTCCCCTGCTCTTGTGCACGAACTGATGCCGGTGACGGTTATGAACGCATCCACGGCGGGCAGGGTCAGGCCAGGGGCCCACACTCGGACGCCGTCGTGTCCGTCAGCATCCTTCACCCGCGAGCCGTCCCAGACTGTGAAGAACTGCCCGCCGGGGTCAACGAACGTCACCTTGCCGAAGACCATTGCGAGCAGCCCGATATTGTTGAGGCCCGTGCAGCCGATGACACCCTGCTGCAGGCCGAACGCAGCGCCGCCAAGGTACTCCTGCGCCATCAGAACAGGCGCGAGGACATCATTGGACAGTGTTTCGGGCGTCACCGGCGATACCTCAGACGACAGCACAGATCGCTCATCTTGTCCGGGGACGGTTTGCAGAGTGCCGGCGACATAGACTAACTGGCCTTCGGAAACCGCCGCAGTCGTCTCCACCCTTATGCCGGCGCCCCTGTCCTGCCGCTGCACGTAGATGAAGCCGAGTTCTGTGAAGCATGCGGAGACAACCACGTTCTTGAAGCCAACAACAGTTCCATCCGGGAAGGCACTCTTGACTTCGCCTATGTTCATGTCATACACGATGACAGCGGCCGGGGCTTCGAAAGCTCCGATATCAGCAGTTGCTTCCCCTGAGGCGTCGCCATCGAGCGGACGCAGTGTGCTGTCGAAGTCCGCCGCCGGAGCGTCCGTGTTCGTGGCTGCGTCAATGCAGGGGGAGCCCTCCTGAAGGTGGTAATCTCCGGCAGCCCTGTCGGCAAAGGCAGGATCGGCCAGCACGTTGCCAGGGCCTTCCGACACTCCGGCCAAGTCGCCTTCTGAGTTCTGGTAGAACGCATTGGTCCGCAAGGCCGGCTGCGTACCCGTGCCACCATAGACACCAGAAGAACAGAAGGCGATGATGTTGTTGCTGAGCGTGCCCCCGCCTGACTCAAGATAGGCCACACCCCCGCCGCCTCGCGCCGCCGTATTGCCGACCATCGTGTTGTTGACGATACTGGGATTGGCCCGGGTTGAGGCCACCGCGCCGCCAAAATCGGACTGGGCGACGCATCCTGTCATGACGTTGTTCGAGACCGTGCTGGTGGCTCCGTTGACGAGATACACCGCCCCGCCGCTCGACAAGGCGCTGTTGCCCGTGAACAGGTTGGCAGTAACCTCGCCGCGGCAGCCGTTGCATCCCACGCCGCCGCCGGAGTACGCAGTGTTGCCCGTGAACGTGTTCTGCCGGATGAGGGGATGGCTCAGGCCGTAGTTGTACACTCCACCGCCGACCTGGGAGCTGTTGCCGAGGAAGGTATTGAGTGAGACCTCACCACTGCCATGAGCCAGCGCGAGCGCGCCGCCGTAAACGGCCCGGTTGGATGTGAACGTGTTTCCGTGAACAGCGACCCTTCCGAACAACAGCAGCGCCGCGCCGCCATTGATGCAGTTGGGGCTGCCGTTCTCCTTGAAGTGATTGTTCTTGAGAACGATCTCACTATTGCAGTACAAGCCTGCCCCCTGTGCGGCCGCATTGGCGACGATGACGCAGTTCTCGACCGTCACGCAGGCATCGAGCGCATATATCCCTCCGCCGTAACGGACGTTGCCCTGCGAGGCGCCGATACCGTTGGTGATGGTGAAACCGTCAATGAGGGTGGAGAGATCCGCGCCAGTTGGCACGGTGACAACCGCACCACGCGTCTGGCCATCGATTTCGGAGATGCAATTCAGGAAGTCGCGTTCATCACGGGTGTCCTCGTCGCCTTCAAACCCGCCGTAGAGACGAACGCCGCTCTTGTGCGTGAGTCTCTCAGCGTACGTTCCGGCAGCGACCCAGACCTCATCGCCACACACGGCCGCGTCTATCCCTGCCTGGATCGTGCGCTTCGCCGAGGCCCAGGAGGCCCCGTCTGCCTCATCGTTTCCGCTGGTGCTGACGTAGATGACAGCTGCGTTCGCGGCACACGACAGAGCAAGTGTCACCGCCAGAGTCGCCAGGAGAAGCCTGTGAAGTCCATCCAGTCGAGTCGTTCTGTTTGCAGTCATTGCGCTTGTGCTCTTGCGTGGGGAGTGACACCCTCCGACTCCGCACCATGCCTGTCCCAGTGTAGACGCCCGGCTATCCGATGTCAACGACGTTCATTTGTACCAAAGATCGGGGGCGGGTCAGGGCAAACTGGTCGCGGCGGGCAAGTACTTCATGCGCAGGCACTGCTATGATCTCGCGTACGACAGCCAGAGGGAAGACGAGATGAACCGGCAACTGCGGAAGGCGCAAGAGATACGGCGGCGCCTGGGCTGTTCCGAGAGCCTGGCGGAACCGATTCTCACGAAGCCGAAGGGCATGCACTGGAAGACCTTCGACCGGCTGCGCAACGAGGGCAGAGGAAGCGCACCTGCAGATGTGGCAAGGCATCAGCGCGCTGGAGGAGAAGGAGACGAAGCGGCGGCGGTAGGGGGCTGCGGCCCAGGTGGGGACACCCGGGCTGATGGAAGAAGGAGAAGAAGCGGCGGCGGTAGAGGGCTGCGGCCCAGGTGGGGACACCCGGGCTGATGGAATTCCGCAGCGCCCGCCCGGCTTCGGGAATTGCGGCTTCAGATCAACGAGAGGCTGGCGGTGTCTGCCATTCGCGAAGGATGAACTCACACCTGGCGTGTCCACTTCTCCGGGGGAAGTCCAGGCCGCAACTCCTCGTCCCCGTGCTCCGTGGCGGCCGCCTGCTCGGGCGCGAGGGCCTCGCGGTGCCTTTGCGGCAACGCTCTGCTGCCTCCCTCCGCCCCCACATGCCTGATTGCGTGGGCTACCCACGCCAGGCCGATGCAGCCCACCACGATGTCCGTCAGCAGCCGCCCACCGAACAGCCCGGCGATGCCCCAGTAGTGCGCCCCGATGTACGAGCACGGGATCAGCAGCACGATCACCCGCACTGCGTTCAGCACGGTCGCCTCGGCCGGCCGGTACATGCCCGTCAGGAAGAAGCCGCAATAGCGGTGCACCTCCATCATCCCATACCCGAACGAGATGATGCGGATGTACAGCACCAGCGTGTCGGCCACTTTGGGGTCATCCGTGAACACCGACGCGAGCCAGCGTGCCCCCGCGAAGAAGGCGACCGTCACGAAAGCGCCGTAGCCCAGCGCAAACAGCGTGGACACCCTCTGGGCCTGGCGCACCCTGTCCATGCACCCTGCGCCGAAGTTCTGGCTCACGAACGGCGTCAGCGATATCCCCAGCGCCATCGGGACGACGAAGGCGAACATCTCGATGCGTCCCGCGGCCCCGCTGGCAGCGACCGCCTCGTGCCCGAATCCGCTCAGAATCTTCGTGATGATGGATGCGGAGATGGGCATCAGGATGAGGCTCAGGATGCTCGGCACGGCGAAGCGGGTGATCCGGCGCGCGGACCGGCCGAGCCCCTTCGTGCTCCATGCAAACAGACGGTGCTTTCTCCAGAACAGGTCCATCAGCCAGACGGTGGAGATGGTCTGGGCCACCACCGTCGCCATCGCGGAGCCGCGGATGCCCATGGCCGGCCATCCGAAATACCCGAAGATCATGATGGGGTTGAGGACCAGGTTCAGCAGCGTCCCCACGATCATGAACAGGCTGGCTGCTTTCGAGTCTCCCACGGAGATGAGCACGCCGCTTCCGAGCATCGGCAGGGACATGGATACGGCCCCGATGTACCAGATGACCATGAACCCGCGGATCAGCGGCATCAGTTTCTGGTCGGCGCCGAGCTTGAGGAAGAGCGGTTCAAGCAGCAGATATCCTCCGATGGACATCAGGATGGACATGAGCACTGTCAGTACCACGCCGTGCGTCAGCACGCGGGCGGCGTCCGAATGGTCGCTGCGGCCGACCGAGTTTGCGACGAGCACCGTGACCCCCGCGCCCACTCCGCGTGCCACGCACGTAAGAAGCATCACCACCGGGAAGATGTAGCCCATCGCGGCCAGAGGAAGTGTGCCGAGCTGCGCCACGAACCAGGCATCCGTGAGCCCGTATGCGTTCATGGCGAATGTGCCGGCGAGCATCGGAAACGCCATGGAAAAGAGCGCTCTGGGGACGCTCTTCTGCACCAGAACGGGCGTTTCAGGTTTCGTAGTCTTCTCGGTCAGAGGTAGCGCGGTGTCCGTCACACCTGGATATCTAGCACATTCGGCCCGGCGCCCGCCCGGAGGCGGTCCGGGCGGCTGGCAGTCCTGCGCAGGTCTGAAGACTCCACGGTTACCGCTCGGTGACCGCGCAATCAGCCGCACGTGCGACGAGGATGGGCAAGGGAGTCCGGTGCACCCGGCGCCGCCACTGGGCGGCAGCATCCGGGCGTATGCCCCGACGGATGTTTCTGTTCCAGCACACGGCGGAGGGAGGGGTGAAGGGCAGTGAGATGGCTCTCTGCCCTTCGCTTCTCCGGGGACATTCGTCCCGCCACGTCACACAGGGGACACATGTCCCGGGAGAACGTTACGTGCGCGAGGCATCTCACGCACGATCGTCGAGACTTGGTTTCGTCGACAAGTGCAACTTGCCGACGAGCGTGTGATACGGCAACGCGGGAAACCCGTCCGCTGCGACGTGCTGTACCGCCTGCTTCTAGTACGAGGCGGCCTTGTATAGCGAATCCACGAATAGCTGCCACCCGCTGTCTGTCAGCATGGACGGCGCCGTGTTGTAACCCCATTGCCAGAAGTCTCCCTCACGCGCAAACGGGAAGGAGAAGCCCAGCGCCGGGTGCGACAGCAGATGGACGCAGTTGATGCCGCGGTCGGACACGCTGCAGGTCATCGCCGGACTGTTCAGAAGCCCAACCGTATCGCCGGCGGCGTACGGCAGTTTGTACGGATACCGCGTTATCGAGGTTGACTCCAATGTGCCGGACGATATGCTTGAAGTTGTCGAGTTGGCGTAACCGATATGCAGGTCCGGCGATGTCACCTGATCGAAGAACCTGGCCCCGCCTTCGCCTATGCCGAAGATTGGCCGTCCACCTGCCAGCACGTTGCTCACGGCCGCGGCGTTGGTCCACAGTCCGGTATCCGCGGCCAGCATAACAAGAGCGTACTCCGAGAAGTCGTGCGTCGCCGCCGAGTTGACGGAAAGCGTCGTCACTTCGATTCCCTCCGGTCTCAGGAGCGCAACAAAGCTCTTGGCCGTGTTCGTGTCTGCCCCGTGCACCAGCGCCGCGGCGAACCGCTGAACCTTCACATCGCCGTGGCTACGCAGCCGAAGCACTCTCGCGGCTGTCCCCGGCTGGGCGAATGTCGCTCCGCTTATGCCTGACAGATCCACCCACATCCCCGGAACGGGACGCCAGCCCGGCTGCGGATCGTCAACCAGCATCGGGGGCGCGGGCTGACTCTGCCCCGGCGGCAACGAACCGTCCTCGACAGTATAGCGAGTGCTGACGGAATCCCAGGCTGTCACTCTTCCTGCAATGCGAATAAGCTGGCCGACGTTGTAAACGCCCACTGCGGCCCGGTCAAGAGCCGGCGCCAGACCGCGCCCGAACGAGCCGCCGACAGACCCCACCCGCATAGTCGAACAGGCCGGATCTACGGTGTATCCCGCCAGGGTGGTGATCAGGTAGCTCTGTATGGTGCGTTCTGCCTCCCAGGTTCCCATCAGGCCAAAAACAGCAACCATTGACCCGACAGGAGGAAGCGGCGAGGCCGCAACGCGAATGCCAGGCGCATGCGGCCAGCCCATATAGAACGCTTCCGGGAAGTGCGCCGATACGGGACAAGTCCCAAGCTGCACCCACTCGCCATCTGGCACGCTCCGTGCCTCCGCCGGCGATCCGACCACCGTTCCCACACGGAATTCCACCGTATCTTCGGTATAGGCCCCAAGCGAATCCGTGACGCGGATGACAACAATGGTCACCCCCGTCCAGCCCGAAGCCGGCGCGACATCAATGTACCTGTTGGAATCCAAAGTAATGCCCGGTCCGGGAGGTATCGTCGTGCGTATGGAATAGGTGACCGGATCCGCGATGTCCTGGTGTGTCGTATACGCCCACAGGTCCAGCACATTGTCGCGGCTGTTGTTCTTCGAACACAACACATCAGGGATTCCGGACAGGATCGGAGGATCGTTCACAGCCTGTACGCTGACGACGAAGGTGTCCGTTGCCCAGGCCCCCTGGGCATCCGTCACGCGCACAGTGACATTGCTGACCCCGGTCCAACCCGGTGCCGGGTTGATGTCAATATCCTGGTTCGAATCTAGAGTGACCCCGGCATTCGGCTGGGTGTTCAGGATTATGGCAAACGTCAACTGGCTGTCCGTCTGCTCGACATCAGCCGCGTAAGCCCAAAGGTTGATGGCGTCATTGCGCGTGGTGTCCTCAAGCAGTGTCTGGTCAGGAAGCGGCGGCGTCCACTGCGGCGCGTCGTTAACGGGAGTTATCGTCACGTCGAACGAAGTGGTCCGCGATCCGCCTTCGGTATCTGTCGCCTTCACAGTCACCGTGCTTGTGCCGTTCCAGTCCTTTGCGGGGCTGAAATACACGTGACGGTTGCCCGCAAGATAGGCGCCCGCCTGAGTATTCGTCTGACTCACGATCTCATAGACGAGTTGCGAGTCCGCGTCTTCTACATCCGAGACGTAGCTGTAAAGATCGACACCGCCGGCCGGTTCCTGGTCCTCGGGCTGAGAATAGGTTGGGATCGACGTCCAGTTGGGAAGATCGTTCACGGGCTGAACCGTCACGGTGAACGTCCGCGCCACAGAACGAATGCCGTCGAACGCCTTTACAGTGACCGTGCTTGTGCCGTTCCAGTTGTCGTCCGGATCGAATCCGACGTAGTGGCTGTCGTAGATGAACGCGCCGCACTGCGGATGCTGAACGCTGTCGATGGAAAACTCCAGTTCGAAGTCCGGGCTGTCGTCATCCGAGGCAAGCGGCCAGAGGTTGACGGCCGAGTTGACCGTGGAGTCTTCGGATATCCATACGGCGCCAATGGGATCCAGGACTGGTGCGGTGTTGTAGTCAATCGTGCTCTGGTACAAAGCCTTCAGTGCGTGGTGCCGCGGCTTGCCAAGAGCTTTCCACCTGTCCCAGAACTGCTTGAAGCTGGTGAACCGTTGCCCATACCACACGTCCCAAATCTCGAACCAGTCGAAGTTGGCTGTGTCGATTCCGTCCCCGGGCGCGTGGCTGTCGCCCAGGTCCCATAGAGCGGCGGCAACCATGCACT